>CANBTO010000031.1 GCA_947372405.1 Verrucomicrobiaceae bacterium | reverse complement strand
ACCGATGATGCCCGATCCGGCCTGGGTGAAAGCGCCCGCATTATAGGTTGCGAATCCGGCCAGCATGCCGGTGCCGATATCGACCGTTTCCCATGGCAGCGGCGGGACAACCCTGTAATAGCCCGCCTTGACCACGTTGGGGACCGGATCGCCGCCAAACGTGGTGGTATTGAAGGAGATGCTGCCGGTTACTCCATATTTGTAATAGAAAACTCCATTCGCACCATAGGCCGCATCCACTCTCTGGGAAAACAGATAGGTTCCTCCTTCAGGCGCGCACCAGATATAACCCGCCGGACCATTATTGACGACGGTCACCGTGCCGGTGCCGGAGAACCATGTGTCATTCTTGTTGGTGGCGGTCGATGCGGTGGAGCCGTAGGTCCCCGCTGCCATGACCACGCCACCGAGCGACAAGCCTGCGATCATGCGCGTGCCGGTGTAGTTCAGGGAAACCTTTGCCCCGCTACTGATGAACAAGGAACCGGAACCGAGAGCGTTGGGGATCGAGCAGGACAGCGTGCCCGCCGTGACGGTGGTGGTTCCGGTGTAGGTGTTGGTGCCGGAAAGCGTGATCGTGCCGACTCCGACCTTGGAAAAACCGTAGCCCTGCCCTCCATCGCCAATCGCCCCGCTGATGGTGCCCGTGCCACTGGTGCTTCCAATCGAGGAGTATGCCTTGAGGGTCACCGGCCCGGTTTGCTGGTTGCTGTTTTCGACCCGCAATTGTCCATACCCTTCTCCATCATCCGTGCCATAGAGTTCCACGGTGCAACCCAAAACCGTACTGCCTAACCAGCCCAGATAGAGAGTCGTTCCACTTCCCACTTTGATCGTGGTGCCAGACGCCGGGGCAACAAAGGGTGATTGAATGGTCACCAGGCCGGAACCGCTGATGTTCCAGATTCCGCCAAAACCGCTCATGTTGCCTTGGGGGCTGACGACTCCGAAGCCACTGAAAACAAGTGGCTGGTTGATCGTGCCAGTGCCGGTCACAGTGGATTTCGGCCAGGTATCGCCCGATACCGAGTTGTTCAGATTGACGCTCGCGCCGCCGCTGATGGCCAGGGCACCGCTGGAAGGTTGCGCCTGAAATCCGGAGAAGCTGAGTACGCCTCCCGAAACAGAGGTGCCTCCGGTGTAGTTGTTAGAGCCGACGAGAATCAGCGAGTGGGCGCCCGTCTTGGTGAATCCCCCGCTGCCGCTGACATTGCCGCTGATGGTGACCGTGCCCGTGCCGCTGCCTCCAACCGTCAGGTTGGAAGCCATGCTGAATGGCGTGCTGATCGTGACCGCGCTGGCGGAATTCTGGTTGATCACCGGAAGCGTGGAACCGTTGGCGACGAAGGCCAGGCTGTTGCCGGCAAGGGTGGCCGTGGAACCGCCGAAGTTGATCTGGTTGAGCTGAAAGCCCGCGTTCAGATCGTTGGTGACCGTATAGGTGCCAGACGAGTTAAAATTAAACACATAGTCCGCAAGACCGGCGCTGGCGGGACTGCCGGTGTTCCATTTGCTGCCATCGCTCAGGTTGCCTGAGACCGCACCGTTCCACACGAGCGTGCTCGTGACAGTGATGGTGGTGTCATCGGCGATGGCCGAGGTGGTGACAAGGGCGTTGCCAGCGACATCCTTCAGGACGGCACCGGTATTGACCTTGAGTTGCAGGGTTCCGGTGTTGGTCGGCGTCACCGGCACGGTGAAAACCCCGGGTGCGGTCTCGGTGACCGTGCCGATAGTGACGACCGCAGTGCCCGCATTGCCGAAGTCGGCGGCGGTAACCGTGCTGGCGTCCATGTCCTCGCTGAAGGTCACGGTGTAGGTCACCAGCGCATTCGTGGCGACGGCTCCGCCACCCCTGCTGTCGACGATCGCGCTGCCAGTCAATGTCGGCGGGGTGATGTCAGGGCCGTAGGTCATCCACTTGTTCGTCAAGTAGGACTCGACGGAAAGTCGCTCCGCCGGTGTAAGCACGCGGTCATAGATGATGACTTCGCCCTGGTATTGGTTGCCCGCATGGTAAGTGCGGTCCTTGTTGAATGAATCGGCCTGCACGTTGCCGGTAGTGAGAACTTCCACCAGGTTGAAACCGTTGTGGAGGTTTGTAGGCATGGGAAACGTGTAGCCGTTTACCAAGGTTCCATTCACATAGGTGGATCCGCCCGTGACATAGTTGTTTGTCCAACCGGACCACAACGGATCAGCGGCATTGTCATCGGTGGGGCGGTCGAAATCATAGTTGTTGGCATCAGAGATCAGCAAGCTTCTGCCTTTGAAAACGGAGAAGACGGTGCGTATGGCGCTGTCTCGCGTAAATCTGAGGGCAGCGCTGTTGTTCGCATCCGAATTCTTGGCGAAATAGACCGCGGGAAGTCCCGCCTCGGTGCCCGCGTTGGCCACAAAAACCGGCGTGGCATTGCCACTCGGCACCGTGGCGTCGGTGGAGTTCCCGCTCAGTTCGGTCCAGTTCGTGACCGCGGCACCATCCGCCTTGCCGGTGATCTGCGAAGCATCGAACCACCGGCTGTATCCCGTCACCGGCGGTGTGGTGAGCACCGTCACGCCAGCGCGATCAAACACGGCACTTCCATCATACAGCGTGAAAGCCATGCCGTTGAGCGTCGTTCCTTCAAGCCCCACCTGCGATGCCGGCACCTCCAGGCGCACCCATTGCCCGGTTGCCGGGAGCACTCCCATGTATTTGCGGCTGGCAGTGCCATCCGTACCAAATGATATGTTGTTTGCTCCCCAATACGCCCGGTGTTCCCAACTGCCATTATTCCACTGCAACATGACTTCGGATGGCGGATTGGTCGGATCCAGATAGACATAACAGAACAGTCGTCCACCGGTGCCAACGTTCAGCGTAGGCGTTGCATTCAGGAAATAATGTTGGTGTGCGCCTGATGCCAAGACCTCCCGGTGCGCAGTTGTTCCGGAGTATGGCATCAACTCGCTTGTGGTCCAACTCCAGTTCCCGGTCGGCGTTGCTCCGGCAGGCACAGCATCCTCAACCCATACCGTTTCCGCGCCGCCTCGGGAAGAGTCCGGCATATAGAGAACGGATGCAGGCACCACCTGTTTTGCAATCCCTGGCCCGGCCCAACTGAAAATCAAACCGGCACCGGCGGTGCTTTCGAAGAATTCCACCCGTATAGTGTGAACTCCGGCAGTCAACGACACGGGAGTGGAAGCAACCTCCACCATCCCGTGCAGGCCATCGTTGTTGACAATCAGATTGCCATCCAGCCACATCTTGGATCCATCATCCGAGTTCAAATAGAATGTATAGGTTCCAGCCGTAGTGATATTGATCTTCCCTGTATGCCGGGACGCATAGGTGTCCGCCATCGTGAAAGGAAGACCCGCCCATGGCGTCCCCACGCTCGGATAATTGATCTGTGCGTCGATGCGAGTTACATCCGGGGTTTTCAAGGTAAGATCGGGAAGAACCGAAAGGCCAGCAGGATAGTCGAAAAACTCAGCCAGCAGGCCAGAGTTGGAAACCGGGTCCGCTTCAAGCGTGGCGATGGTGCTCACCAGCGTCATGTAACGGGTTGGGTTTTGCCCAGGGGCCCAAGACTCCGGGGTCCATGTGTCGCGATAGCCCCGCAACTTGGGCAAGGTCCAGCGGGCTGAACTCCCATAACCCGCCAGCACGTTCAGCGCCGCTATCTGATAGTCCTCATTGAATCCAAAGCCAGCCGGCGTCTCCAGCATGGCAAGGGCCGTCGGAACGGCTTCGGCAATGTTGAACTTCGCCAGCGTCTGGATACCCTTGATGCGGGGGCTGGAAGCCCAAATGCGGTCAACCTGCACATCGTTATCGGAGATGTCGTAAAGTTCCTGCTGCACCGCCTGCACATCCACGAGCGGGAGCTTGTTGTAAACAAAATCGGAAACCGCGTAGCGCGTGTAGGAATCGGGCTGTTTCAGTCCAACCTTGACCGCCGGATAAAGCAGGCTTTTGGAGGCGTTAAGCGTATAATCCCCCAGATTCGCACCACCATTGACCTGCCAGCCATATACAACGTCGCCGAAGAGGGCGAAACCGAGGTAGCCGTTGCTGGTCTGCAATGGATCATTCCATGCAATCACATCCGGATCGGCGGCGTTGGCGGTGAAGGCGGTGAGCATGGGCGTAAGCTGCGTGCTCGCAGTGACGGTGTCGTAGTTGCGCAGTGCGGTGGCAGCCGCGCCCCGCACCCATGGGTCCGTCTCGACGGTCTTGTCCAACCGCTGGGTGATCATGGGCAGGGCGGTGGCGTCCTTGAGCAGCCCCAGCGCCTGACAGGCTCCCATGCGGCCGTTGACATCGGTGCCCGTGAGCATGCCGCGCAGGGTGGTGAGTTCGGCACCGCTCAGCGAGAGGGTGGCCAGTTGGATGGCGGCGTAGTTGCGCACGATCGGATCGAACTCGCTCAGTGCGGCGATCAACTGGGTGGTGGTGTATGTAGTGCAATCCTGTTTGAAAGTCGCGGCGGCGATCGCGTTGGCAACTTTGGTGGAGTCCAGCGTGTTGGCGGGGATGGCGTTTTTCCCGGTGATGTAGAGCCGTTGCAGCGGCAGCGAGAAGTTAAGGACATAAACCGCCAGAGGGCTAAGGCCTTGGAAGTGGGAGCTGGTTCCCAGATAAGTGCCGTCAGCAGTTGAGCCGGGTCCGTAATTGTTAGTGCCAGTGACCCCATCATAGACGAACGAGCCATCGGTGCGGCGCTCCAGGTCAAAGTGCCAGCGCAGTTTCTCGAAGTATTTAGCAACGGCCGTGGCACCACCCATATTGGCACCCAGCCCGCCCCACAGGCGGCTGAAGTAGGTTCCGGTATGGCCATATTCGCGACCGGTGTAACCAGCCACCGTCATGCGCGAAAAATACTCGGTTTCCACGGTGCGGGTGTCCTGCAAGCCGAAGAGCACGGCGCACAGCGCGTCCTTGCCGTTGGTTGCATGACTGTCAGTGACGGGTATGTGTTCGCCATAGGGAGTGCCTCCTTTATTGACATACCATGCGAAGAAATCCGACGCGCGCTGGATCGCCGGGTTAATCGTTGGATCGATCGGCTGGCCTGCCGCGACGAGCGCTTTTTTACCAAGGACAATGGCGATATTGGCGGGTAGTCCGCACTGGTTGACCGGGCCATAGCCTGTTGCCGAGAGACGTCCGGTGCCATCAGCCCTGACCGCCGCAGGGTCGTGGCCGAAAGTGCCATACATGCTCTGGGACTGCGCGAGCTTGATCGTGTATTGGTTGATGCCGGACACCACGTTGGCGTCACTCGTGCTCAGGTAATACTCCGAGAGAAACAGGTTGATGTATCCCCAGTGCCAGATGTTGAGACCCAATTGCTGGGGACCAGCAGACGCCAGCGAACGGGCAAAAGTCTGCAGTCGGGACTGCACTGTGGCGTAGTTGGGATCCGCAGGAGTCACCCCGGCCAGCAAGGCCAATCCGTTGATCGCACCGTTGATATTGAGAGGCAGGTAGTTCGGATCGGCGATCAGTTCGGCGACCATCTTGTTGCGGGCGTTGGCCAGGATCAGCAGGGACTTCGGGCAACTGTAGGGCGCGGTGGCCGTGTAATTTCCCATGATGGCCATGGAAATGTTCACATCGGTGGGGGTTCCGGCCCGCCAGCGTTTGACACGCAAGGTGCCGGCCCCGGTTTTTTCGGCATCCCCGATCGCCAAACCGATTGCCTTGCGGCAATCACCGGTGAAAAGCGGCACCGTGCCGGAGTTGGCAGCCACCGCTCCGAGGATCACATCGTCCACCGCCAGCACCGCGTTGCCCGGTGCGCTCGCCGTGGTGACCAGGATCTGGCGGCTGTCGTCGGTGATGAAGCCATCCCTACCGAAATAATCCGTGCCATAATAGGTATCCCCCTTGATATAAATCCAGCCGCGCAGACCGGTGGCGCCTAGATTGTAAGTGAAGGTCCTGTCGATGGTGGCGATCACGCCCGCCGCGGTGAGATCCGGCGGAGCGGCAAGGACACGGGAGGACAATGCCAGCAGCAAAGTCAGACAGATGGCGGTGAATGCGGCGCGGAATTGGGTTGTGGTTTTCATGGCAGCGGCACGGTACACGACTACGTTATGGTCTTGGATTTTGGCATCACATGATGCGCAACCTGCATTACAGGTCGCATCATGCCTTCTAACAAACAGACCGCAGGCTGCCACTTCTCTTTGAGAGGACAATACAAATCCATCGAACAAACCATCCTTGTTTCAAGGATGGTTTGTTCAAGCCTCACTGTCCGCAAATCATGCCATAAAAGCTAACCTTCCAATGCCTTGGCTTGGGCTGTCACAGCATTTAGCTCATCCTGTAGAGGACCCAGGCGCGTGGAAAGATACTCCTCGATCCAGACAGGGGCGACCAGTCCGTCCAGACTGCGTTTAACCTCCTCGGCGACGCGTTGCGACTGCCGGACAATCGACTGCAGGTGCTGCAGGCCCTTGAGCCCCTGGGCCTGGTTGCGGGCGCTGGTGCGCCTCGGATCAAGTTTGCACAATGCAAGTTGTTCCCGAACCTGCTGGACCTTCAGCCAGCCATCGCGACGAACAACGGTAAGCCGCTCCATCGCATTGCGACATGCCTCGAATCGATGTTTCTCGCCCAATCCCTCTAGAGCGTCCACACATGACTGAACCCCGCCGGGCGGCAACGCTCCATCGTGCAGGATCACCCCGACGGCAACCAGCGAATCCAGCGCCGCATCGATGGGCACGCATTGCAGCGTGTCCACGCTCCACCGACTCCATCCGGTGGCGACCACTCCGATCAGCTCATGATGTTGCGCAACCTCGGCCCAGGCCTTGGCGTTTTCAACGCGCGCAGTGATGACCGGAAGGTCTGCGGTGTGCCGTTCGCGCGTCTCCCCTTCGGCTCCCTTGTAGGCCGCCGCGCCCCACAGTAGCAGGCCGTTATCATGAAAGCGTTGGATGTGCTTGGTGCTGAAATTCCCCTTGGTCGTTTCGGGATTCCCATCATAACCCCAGACCATGAGATCGCATTTGGTCGCCAATGATTGCAACGCCTTGTCGTCCCAGTCGATCATCATGTCATGCCACAGGATCGGGCGGATGTGCCGCGCATTCAGATGGTCCAGAACGGGCTCGACGTGCTGAAGGTAGAGCGCCCCCTTGCCGTGCTCCTTGACGTAGGCCCGAGTGTCCGGGTTTTGTCCCAAGGTCCTCGCCTCGTCGCCACCCAGATGGAAGCGCTTCACTCCGGGCATGAGTTTCAGGACATCATCGACCATTGCCAGAACCAGCTCGCGCGCCTTCGGATCCAGCGGATTGAGGCCCGACGATGTGTTAGATACTTCGCGGAGATGTTCATACCCCGGAACACTGAGCGGTGTCTCCATGTGTCCCAGACACTGCACCAGGGGAATCAATTCCAGACCCAACGCGGCCGCGGTTTCCTGAAAGCGGCGGATGTCCTCGGGGGTGTAGGCGGTCGGACTGCGGAACCGTTTGTCAACCGTCCAAGGAAACGAGTCGTCCCACTCGATCACCACAACATTGTATCGCGCCGCGGCAAACAACTTCAGCAACTGCACAAACCGCTCCGCCGTGGGCGGAAGTCCAGCCAAATACATATGCACGCCACGCCTTGGGACAACCGGGTGGTCTCTCCTGAAAAGCCCGTCAAGTCCCGTCTTGTCACTGCCGGCGCATGCTTCCGACGGGATGATGGCCGGAAATCCCACGGTCATTCCCGCCACCGCAGCGGTCCTGATAAAACCACGTCTTGATACGCTTGTTTCCATGATTGTGTCTGGCTGAATTTCTCATTCCCTACGGACCCTTCACGATCTCGACTCCAAAGCCTTTCAGCAGCTTGGTCGTGGGCCCGTTCCGATAGGTCGCGGCATTCTTGCTGGTGTTGACAATGATGGCACCGGCCGGCTTGCCATCCATGGTCACACGCTCCGTCACCACGATGCCCGGGTCGGACTTCACTCCCGGCAGTTCGCGGCCGATCCATTTTTTCAGCCAGGCATCGTCGGGCTGGGTGCCTAGCAGAATCACACGTCCCTTGCCAATCCGGCACTCCACCACTGCCGCCAAGCTGTCCAGTGGTCCCCCTGAATACGCCGCCAAAACGCGGTGGTCCGGTTGTCGCAGTTCATAAGCGTCGCACCACAAACGGCAGCCGATGGTTTCTCCATCCGCCTTGAGCTTGGTGTCCCCTCCCGGTGCCAGCCTGTGTCGCACATGGATGCCCAGCCAATTTTCGAAATCCGCGCCATAACAGGCGTCATGGAACGCCGTGGCCTCCACCGTGCGGCTTGCGGAAAGCGGCCCAAGCACCCAGCAGCCACCTTGCTCGACATAACTCCGCATGCGCTTCATCAGGTCGGCGTCGATCGCAGGCAGATAGGGCGAAAACACCACCTGATAGCGGTCCACCGGCTGACCCGGCATGACCACATCCCGTGAGATACCGTATTCACTGAGCAGACGGTGGAATGCGGTGATCGAAGCGTCGTAATCGAATCCGGCCGATATGGGACTGGCTTCGAACTGCCATTCCACGGGCACGCCGTAATGCAGGGCAACCGCCGCCGGTTTCGGGCGCGTGTTTCGCATCCACTCCCCATTCGCGGCCAACTCCGCGGCCACGGTGCGGATTTCGCCAGTGTTGGCGCACTCATCACCCCACGGATAGACCAAGCTGCCGTGTTCCAGTTCCTGCCCCGCCCAGTGCGCCTTCCACAACCAGAAACTAACAGCCTCGCCGCCAAGCGCGTAGGTAAGCCACATTTTCGCACGCAAGGCACCCGGCGAGAACACCAGCGAGTCCCCGCTGCCCACCGAGGTGGCGGCGGCGTGGGTCGCAGCGGTTTCCGCCAGCCAGAACCGCTTGCCGATCGTCCGCATCCAGTCGGCCTCGAACGCATAGCGCAGCAGGTTGTCGGAATCGGCATAACAGTCAGTACCCACGATGTCCAGATTCCCAAAAAGCTTCTCGTAGTCGATCCGCTGATATACCGGATTGTGCCCGTTGGTGGTCACGGGTCTGCCGGTCATGTCACGAATCACCTTCGTCTGCACGTCGCAGAAGTCCACATAACTGTCGCTCATGAAATGCCGGTAGGCCGCGCGCAACGAAGGATGGTGACGGCCGCCTACGCGTGTTGGGTTTGGCAGCGGCACCTGGTCGAATGACTGGTATTCCTGACTCCACAAAACCGTGAGCCATTCCTCGTTCAACTTCGCGATGGTACCATACCGCTTTTTCAACCAGACACGGAAAGCCGCTTCGCAACGGGGGCAGAAACACTCCTCCCAGAACTCGTTGTCGATCTGCCACGCGATAACGGGCGATGTCTTGTCGAATTCTCCGGCAAGCTTCCCGGCGATGTTTGCGGCGAGTTTCCGATATTCCGGAGAATTCGGGCAATACTGCCGCCTCCCGCCGTGACCGATTGTCTGCCCCACCGCATTGATGCGCAGGACTTCGGGATGATTCTCACTTACCCAGATCGGCGGCCCGGCGGTCGGCGTGCAGAGCACCACGGCGATGCCTGCCGCCGAGAACTTGTCAACCGCCTGATGCAGCCATTTGAAATCGTAGCGCCCCTCGTCCGGCTCCATCCGGATCCACGAGAAATCCCCCATGCGAACCATGTTCACGCCGACATCCTTCATCTGCTGGATGTCCCGGTCGATCCCATCACCGGCGACTTCCGGATAATAGGACACCCCCACGTAGGGTGGCTGCGGAACGACAGGCGCTCCCTGCATCTGCTGGCCGACCTGAAACACAACCATCATCAGGGAAGCCACGCATCCGGCAAACTGTATCTTTTGTTTTTTCATATTCTCAATTCGATATCATTCATCATTCGAATAAAAATCACGGATCATCTTCTTCGAAACGGACCGCCCATTTCACATCGCGGCTTTGATTGCAACGGATCGTCACCAGTAGTAGGCCGGATGACTTTTCGAATACCACGTCCACACCCGCAGCCTTGTCCTCGGGAGAAACGGCAACGGCAACGGCTTTCCACGCCTTGCCACCATCCGTGAGACCGGCGATGCGCAGTTGATACGGATCGTTACCGACCACTTTGCTGGTCGCGGAAAGCTGTCCATCGAGCCATGCCTCATCGGACACATCGACCATGCCTTGTGTGACGTGGCGCGAGGTGCTGAGCAACAGCGGATGTCCTTCATCGGCGCGCACGGCGATAACGCGGCAGGAACGCGGCTCCAGGGACGTGACCAAAGATCCAGCAAAGTCCGGCAGCGCTTTTTTGGCCCAGAAATCGTAGGCGTGATAGGTCTTGCCGGGAACAAGTCCAAGTTTTTCACAGGTATCGTCCACCTTCATCTCCCCGTCATGATAGTTGAACACACCGATGACATCGCGGCGCACCTTTTGCCGGGTGTCGGTGACAAGCCAGGTTGTCGCGAAACGTTCGTCGAAGTAATCCACCGGCCGCGAAGTGGCGCCATGCGCCGGCAGGATCCGCTTGACGATCTCCAGCCGTTCGGGCGGCAGATCCGGCAGCCAGTCGCTGTTCAGGCAGAACGAACCCGTGATCGCCGCCCACGACGCCATGACGCGTGCCTGGGTCAGCGAAAGTTTCGTGCGGACGTAATAAGGATCGGGGTCATTCCACCACACGCGGCCATTGAGGAAATAGAGCGGAGTGCCGTGGTCCACAGGAGTTAATACACCACCCCACTCCCAACCGTTGTCCGGGCCGATTCGCATGGAATCCAACAAGCCGATCGAGCCCCCGAGGCTGCGCATGTTCTGGCTGATGTTGCAGCCGGAAAAGAACACATCGGGTCCCGCGGCTTCGCGTACGAGCTTCAGTCCGTCACGAAACACCTCGATGTTGGTCTTGCTCGGATCGTGAAACGGCGCGTTGTTTCCGATGTGATCGTCCTTGTAGTGGTCGTTGACATAGACCTGTTCGGTCGCGGAGCCGGTCCAGAGGCCGTCCATCTTGAAGTAGTTGAAGCCCCACGAGTGGATGGTCTTGACGAGTTTCGTTAGATGCTCCCTCACCTCCGGCCGGGTCAGATCCAGCGAGGTGCCGCCCCACTCCGTTTCGTAGTGTTTGCCGTTGTCACGTTTCACGAACCAGTCCTGGCGATCCTTGTATTCCGGATCCTGATGGTTGCGGGCGAAGGGCATGAACCAGATACCGGCGGTGAGCCCTACATCCTTGATTTTCCCGGCAACGGACTCCATACCATGTGGATAAGGACCATCGGGTTTCACGCGGTCAAATCCACGGCACGGTCCGTTGAAGGAGCCGCCATCCTGCCATTTGTCGTCGATCTGGACGAAGGAGAAGCCGAAGGGTTTGAGCTCCCTGGAAACGAAACCTGCCAACTCGACGGTGGACTTCTCATCGCCCGCGCCGGAGTGCTTGTCAGCATACCACGTGCAGTAGCCGGCAGGTTGCGGATGGAGCTTGATTTTGTAGTGTTTCGCGATCACGTCGGCATACATCTCCTCGCCGATGCGCGCGTCGTCGAAACATCCGATGGCCAGTGTTTCGAGTTGTGCCGATTCTCCAGACTGGATGCGCAGATGGCCGTAGTCGATCCTCGCCTTGAACTCCACCTTGTCATCCTTCACCGCCGAAAACAGCACCCCGCTTCCGCGATCCTCCGTCACCCAACCGGCCACCACGCCACGCCGTGTCGATGGATCGGCACAGGTGAGAAAGAGATAACTCCCTGGATTTTCGCCCGGCGCACGCAGTCCGGCGGTGCCCATGGTTTTCAGCGCGGCGGCTGGCTTGCCGAGATCGATGGTGAAGGTCGCCAGCACCGGGCTCGTCACATCGAGATCGCCCGTTTCCTTGTTACCGGCTTTCGCAGTATCAGGGTTCATCTGTCGTTTGCTGACAAAAACGAAAGGCTGATCTTCCCGCAGTTCGAGCGAAACCGTACTGCCGTCTGCCTGGCTCACCACGATCCTGCGGTCAACCACCTCGGCCTTGACCGGTGTTCCCTCGAGCCTGCCGTTCGTCAGGAACACCTTGCCCGTGGGTTGTTCGGCGACCGAGAAACTTCCCGCAACATCGTCATACACCACCGCAAGCACCTTGTTGCCGATCGTTTGTGTCGTAGCCTGCAGGGTGCCCGGTGACGCCGCCCACAATGCGGTTAGATAAACAAGGGTCCTGGGTATCATATGGTATTCTTTGGGTGCCATCATGGTTTCGCCTGTGGCTGGTTCTTGCGGAGATCCATCAATGCCTCCGCAAAGGCCTTGCCGATCGGGGCCATGATTTTCGCGGCACCGAGGTAATGATAACCACCGTTGGACGCCCCTGCCTGCAGGCGTTTCCATTCCTCCGGCGTGAAGTGCTCGGCCTGGGCCCTGAGTTTGAACGCTTCGAATTCCTCGCCCGTCATCTTTGGATTTCTTTTGACTTCCTCGGCGGCCAGCGCGTCCACTTTCGGCCAGAGTTCTTCGAGCCGGGCGCGCAGTTTTTCCAGATCATCGTCCCAGAAGGGCGCTGTCTGCACAGCCACCACGTTGCCCATGAATCCAGGTAGAGAGGCCGGTGCCGCCATGGCCTGGCGGAAGTGCCTCATGTTGCCCGGTTTCGCGTCCTCCTTCACGCCGCCTATCCCCATGACGCCGATCACAAAGGGCATCTTCGGCGCGTTCAGATCCTTGCGCACGTCACGGATCAGATGACCCAGAAGCTCACTGTATAGATCATACCCACCAGGCAGGTTCCCTTTGTCATACGTCCAGTCGGAAACGAGGTCATTGAAGCCCTGGAACCAGACGAAGCCCGACAGATCGTAGCCCTGCTCCGGATCATAATCCGGAACCACCCGCTTGATGTCACCTAACACTTTCCTGACGTGCCCGATCATGAGCCTGTAGTATGCTCCCGAGGCCTGGATCTTGTCTGCCTTTTCCTTTTCCATGTCATCGCCGCGCTCCTTTCGGCGGGCCAACTCGAATTCACTCCAGACATATGGTCCCGCGCCGGGTGGGCGAAAAGCAGTGTGCAGGTCCTTTCCGCCCCAGGAAGTCTTGATGAGCAGTATCGGTTCGTTCAGCACCTTCTCCATATGGATGCCGAAGGTGAACTCAGGACCGATCTCCTCGGGAGACGCGCCGAAACCTGTGGATAACCGGCCTTTCTGCTCGGTCGTGTCGTCTCCGGCACATCCGATGGATGAGATCCACACCTTGTCGCAGACCCGCGGCTTGCCATCCGCACCGCGCATCTCCTTGAGGATCAGCGCGGTCTTGGGATCGTCCGCCATGGAATCGAAGGTCGACACGTTCACATGCCCCTGCATGTTGGACTGTCCGGCCAGTATATAGACCTTCAACGGCTTGGCCGTCGCCTGTCCGCCAACGCCAGACAGCAGTCCGGCCACGCCCGCAATCATCATCCACTTCATATTCTGATTCATGTTTTCCAATTACTGTTTCTTTCCTAGATCCATCAAAGCTTCGGCGAAAGCCTTGCCAATGGGAGCGATGATCTTCGCTGCCCCGAGATAATGGTAGCCATGGTTCGAGATGCCCTGCACACGCTTCCACTCTTCAGGTGTGAAGTAATCGCCCATGATCTTCATCTTGTTTTCACCCGAGTTAGCCTGCGGGTTTGTCTTCAATTCGTCCGCCACCCTCGCGTCGACCTTGGGCCAGGCAATATCCATCCGCTCCCTCAGAGCGGCCAAATCGTCATCCCAGAATGGGGCCGTCCGCACCGCCACCACATTGCCCTGGAATTCCGGAAGCGCCGCAGGCGCGGCCTGGAACTGGCGGAAGTATGACTGGGGTGGGCCTTCCTTCTCTCCGCCAATCCCCATCACCCCGATCACAAACGGCATCTTGGGAGCCAAGAGATCCTTGCGCACATCCCGGATGAATTGCTCCAACAGCATTTCGTATTTGGCATATCCACCGTTCGTCCGGTCATCATATGTCCATTCATCGATCATGTCGTTGAAGCCCTGAAACCAGACGAAACCTGCCAACTCAAAGCCCTCTTTCGGATCATGATCCGGCACCACGCGCTTGATATCCGCCAGCACTCTCCGCACATGCTCCACCATCAGGTGGTAGGACACACCGCGCGGCGTCTTGTCAACGCGCTCCTGGACTTCCTTCAGGTTCTCGCCATGTTGTTTGGCCCAGTCCCATGAACGTTTGCTGATCACGTAGGGCCCGGCGCATGGTGGACGGAAATCCGTGTGCAGGCTCCTGCCGCCCCACGATGTCTTGATGATCAGGGCTGGCTCGCCAAGTTGCTTTTCCATGGTGATGCCGAAGGTGAATTCCGGGCCAATCTCTTTTGAGGAAGCACCGAAGCCCGTGGTCAGCTTGCCTGTCTGCTCTGTCGTGTCGTCGCCCGCGCAGCCGATGGATGAAATCCAGACCTTGTCACAGACATGTGCCTTGCCGTCCGCACCGCGCATCTCCTTGAGAATCGGGGCAGTCTTTGGATCGTCCGCCATGGAATCGAACGTCGAGACGTTCACGTGTCCCTGCATGTTCGACTGCCCGGCCAGAATATAGACTTTAAGCGGCTTTGCAGACGCCCGGCTTCCCGTTACCGCCATCAGGCCGACTGCTCCAACAAACAACACCCACTTCACACTTTGCGATCCTCTCATTGATTTCCTGTTTTCCGTTTGTTGTTAGTTTCTGGCTTTTCCGGCGCTGGCTGCAACAGGCGCATCATGGCCATGCCCATGCACTCGCCGATATTGAAATAACTCGCGCCGTTGAAATACCAGTGATATCCCTGTTCATTGACGCCCATGAGTTCGCCGTAATCAAACGGTCGCGTGTCGACCGTTGTCACAGTGCCCGCCAACTCGGGATGCCGCGCGGGATCGGCCGCATTCGCCTGCGCGGTGACCAGCTTGCTGGCATTAGGGTCGCTATCGGCATTGGCCATGCCGGTGTTGGCGATGGCGACGCGCATGTCCGGCGCATGGAATTCAGCACGGAGATCCTTGATGAGATTGACCATGTTGGTTTCATATTCCGCCACAAAAGGCGGGCTGCACCGATCATTCCAACCCTGGTGCCAACCCAAGCCGACAAGTTCGTAGCCGCCACCGGCATAAGCCGGAAACTCCGTGGAAATATGATCGAGCGCCTGATGAACCATCCCTATCATCTCGGAATAACAGGGTCCGACCGTACCACCCGAACTCGGCGGACGGAAGTCCGCCCCCAGCGATCTGCCGCCATGGGCGTATTTGATGATCAGCACCTGGTCGGCCAATTGGCTGCCCACCACCAGCCCGAATCCATACTCCGGCCCGATGAGTCCCTCCTTGGCGTTTTCTCCATAGTTCGCATCGAGGTTGCCTCTGCGAATGACGTTCTTTTCCGTCAGCTCCCAACTGGCACCGCCGTAATAAGTGATCCACACGTCCGGTCGGGTGATCCACCCCGGACTGCCGCCGGCGATGGGATGGGCCGGATCGGCGAGATAACCGTATTGCTGAGGGTTGGCGTTGAGCATGTGCCGGAGGCTGCCCAAGCCACCGGGGACCGGCTTCCCTGTTAGATCATCGGGATTCCGTCCGTTCTCGACGCTCCCCTTCCCCACCATGTTCGACTGGCCGGCCAGTATGAAAACTTTGAGTTTGCCGTTTCCCGACGGCGGATTCACGGACTGGAAACTTGTCTGGGTCGTGGCGCATGGCCTATTCGCCGGATCGCCGTCATAGCTGGCGTTGATGTGGCGCCAACCGGCCGTGAGTTTGCTGGTGGTGAAGCTGGCCTTGTTGCCGCTCAATGCCACGGTGCCCAGCTTGGTCGCGTCATCAAGGAAAGTGACGGATCCGGTCGGAGCCTTGCCCGTCACGGTGGCGGTGAAGGTCACCGGTGCACCGAAACTCGAGGGATTCGCGCCACTGACGAGAGTGAGGGACGAGACCGCACGCGATTCATTCACGATTTGGGGCAGGGCCGCGGAGGCTGCGGGTGCATTCCCGGCGTTGCCCAGGTACAATGCGGTGATGGAGTGAGACCCGGCATCGAGGGTGCGGATGGTGAGACTCGACTGACAGGTGCCGCTCAACGGGCTGGTGCCGATCACCTTGAGCCCGTCATAAAAGGTCACGTTGCCGGAAGGTGTGGCACCCTTGACGGTCGCGGTGAACGTCAAGGCCACCCCCGCCTTGCTCGGGCTGGTGCCAGCGGACCGCACGAGCGTGGTGGTGACAGGTGACTCCATGGGGCCAGCCGTCACCGTGCCCAAGCCGGCGAAATGCACGTCATCCCTGTTCGTAGCCAGGGATCGTGAAGACCCGTAAGTTCCGTTAGATCGGGCGGCTCCTGCGTCTAACGTCAGCGCCGCGATCTGCCGCGTTCCGATGAAATCCAGTTGCACCATGGCGCCGGTGCTGATGTCCAGAGTGCCTGAACCAAGGGATTTCGCACTGGCGATGACCAGTGTTCCGGCCCTGACGCTGGTGGCTCCGGTGTAGGTGTTCGCGCCTGATAGAATCCATGTGCCAAGACCGTCCTTGGTCACGCTGGTGGCCAGTTGCCCGGTGTTTCCCAGCACGCTGTCGCCGATGCTGCCACTGATTTCTCCTTGGCCGACATGCGCTCCGGTTTTCGGGCTCATCGTGTTGGTCAAGGTCAGGGTCTTGCGGTTATCCTGGCCGGCAGTGCCAGGGGCCACCACATCGCCGGTGAACTTCAGCAAGCCGCTTACACCCCGCGCACCAGCCACCCCGCTGCCGGTGCCGGACTGGTTGAGCGTCGCGCCACCGGTGGTGCCGGTCAGCCTGATGACGCGGTCAGTGGTTTCGCCTGGGCCGTTGTAAATCAATGCGCCGAATGAGTTGTTAGATCCCATGGAGATGGTGCCATTGGCCACGCTGGCGGGTGCGCCAAGACCACTGCCCGGCGCGCCGCCGCGGACGCTGTTGAGCGAGGCCACCATCACGGCCCCGGCATTGATGCTCACGGGCCCGGCAAATGTGTTAGCTCGGTTTATGATCACCAACGGTCCGGCTGGTCCGTCCTTGGTCAATCCGCCGGGTCCGCTGATTACTCCGCCAATGCTCATACTGCCCGTTGTTCCGAGGTCGATGGTCGAGGTGGCTTGGAGCACGACCGGGCCGTTGAAGTTGGCCGAGAAACTGTTGCCGTTGACCACCTTCGCGCCGTTGAGGAGAAACGTATTGGTTAGATTGTCGTTGCCATTCAGGTTGAGGGTGGCGCCGCTGTTGACCTTCACCGGTCCCGTGCCCAGCGGAAAATTGACCTTTTCAACCTGGATGGAACCGGCCTGGAGGATCGTACCACCGCTGTAGATGTTGTCCGCGCCAAGCCTCAAACCATAACCGGCGGCGTCCACCGTCAGACAGCCGGGACCGGAAATCACACCCGCCAACGTGAGCGCGCCGCCGGTGCCGGTCCCGCCGCAGGTCAGGTTGGCGTTCAAGCTGACAGGTGCTTTGACGGTGACTCCGCCGCCACCATTCTGGATGATTTGTGGCGGCACCGCACCATCGGCGGCAAAGGCCAGGCTGTTGCCTTCGAGAGTGAGCGTGGCTCCGTTAAAAACCAGTTTGTTGAGCAGGAATCCCGCGTTCAGATCATTGGTAACCGTGTATGTGCCGGCCTGGTTGAAACCGAGGGCGTAATCCACCCGACCTGTCGCGACCGGGGCCACACCCGTTGACTGTCCAGTAGTCCACTTGGCGCGATCACTCCAGTTTCCCGCCACCGGAGAGTTCCAGGCGAAGGCTGCGGGAGTCCCCGCATACCCTGCCGCCACAGACATAAGTCCGCAAACCGCGAGAATCACCGGATATTTCAGACCTTGTTCGATTTTAGATTTCATATATTTATGCATGAGATTCTGACCACACCCATGTTTCATTTGAGTTCCGCTGAAAACCTGACACTTTCGTCCTCCACCCATGGCGCGCCTTGTGTTTGCTGTTTCACCGGGATAAAGGTAAAACTCCATCTCTGCCCGCCATCACCACATGGAATGCGCAATAGAACCTTGTTCCATCCGGCGTTGAGGTGCAGCGTCACCGGTTCGCGCGTCCAGTAGAATTCCTCGTCGCCATAGGAAATTTCATTGGCGGGCTTGCTCCAAGTATAATCCAGATATCGATATTGTCCCGGTTGCCGCCAGTGTGGCGCGGGCAATGGAGTGTCGTTGATCCAGACGTTCGCACCGAAGGGCGACCATTCGCCCGCAGGAGGAATGCCGCCGCACCTGCGATTGTCCCTGTTGGGAGTCTCGAAATCAATCCACGCACGGATGTTACGGGCGGTTTCCGAAAAGATCCGCGTGCAGGCATAGGCCGTGGCCAAGCGTCGGCGCTTTTTCTCCACATCCATGCGGGACTCCAGTTCGGTGAGCGTGCCGCCGGTGGCCATCTTCCATGTGATGGTCGTGCCATCCACATTGTAATCAGGCTCAATCGATTTTTCCGGCGCGAAGGACTTCGTAAAGGGATCATCCGCACCGCGGTAAAAAGGCCCGGCCAGCTTCCATGCGATCTGCGAGGTCTTCACAAACGGAAAGGGCTTGCCGGTGAAATAATGATCGCGATGATAGGCAATGCGGTTTTCGAACTCCCGGAATTCATCCAACTCGGGAGATCCCTGTGGCGGCAGCGAGGTTATGAATTGCGGGCGATTCACGGCAACTCCGTGCCAGATGGATTCAGAGAACGCCAGCATTCCTGGCCAGACGGGATTGTGGCGGAAGATGTTGATCTTGTCGGCCACGCGCACATCCGGCCAACAGCAGAGTATGCCGCCAAGAGCCTTGTCGGTGCCGGTCGGCGTGTTGTATGACTGGCGGAAAAAATACCGCTGGACCAGCTCGAGCGGATCCGAATTGTTGAGATAACCATTGGCCGAACTCACGAACCGGCTGCCAGACTTCATGGCTTTCTCCATGGTTTCATTGTCCTGCCAGAGCTGCATAACCGTTTGTTTGTCGCCTTGCAGGCCGGGATGCCAGACGATCGCCTCGCGACCGTTGGCGCGCACTTTCCGCAACATCCGTGTCATGAACTCCTGCGGGTTGCCGATGTTCACTTCATCCGAGCCGAGATGCAGCCATGGACAATCGGCCGCAGGGATTTCCC
>CANBTO010000030.1 GCA_947372405.1 Verrucomicrobiaceae bacterium | reverse complement strand
GGCGTCCGCCTCCCCGGTGCCCGCAAGTCGCTGACCCTGAATCCTGAAATCAAAGCGCATAGCGCGTAACCTTCCGCACGCGCCACCCCCTGGGCCTGTTCAACAACGGATAGGTTCGGGGCTATCGCCCAAACCTATCTTTGGGGTTGGGCATTTTTTGTTTTGGAGAGGGCGCCCAATTATTCGCCGTGCAGAAAGACAGTCCACAGATTGCAGACGACGAAGTAGTTGATGATCGAAAGTAGAACCATCCCCAACGCTATCTGACCCAATCCTCTTCTTGTCCCTCTAGCAAATGCAATCCAGCTTATGATCAAACCGCTTAGATTGACCGGGAGAGCAATCGATGCAATCTGCATTACGGGATGGCGCACATAGCCGTTCATGGCCGTGAACAAAGCAGAATTAAGAAACATCGCGAAAGCGCATATAACTAAAACGAGGAGCCCGGATCCCTGAATTGACGGCGATTTTACAAGTTGTTTCATTCGGCCCAACAGATTTTATTCTTAGCATATCGTGGACGAATATCCGCGAGGGCTAACATCGGAATCTTGGCTGAAAATTCGTTGATGTGGCAATGAAAATTCCGGGTCGGGGGAGTAGATCAAGCTACCACCGGACAGGCGGAACTGTAGCGGCGGTCTGTGCAGGAAAAATCATTCCCGCGAGCACACTCACCACACGACTTCCGGCCCAAAATTTTCGTCCACTCCCTTCAGGGCACCGGAATTCCCGCATTCGCCCCCATTTCCCCCTTACAACCCATGCCGCCGGTGGCGTTTTCATCATCCGTGACGACGGAACCAACTCCGGCTGCCGTCGATGATTGCCGTACGGGTGACGATGCACCATGGTCCCCGGCGATGAGCGTTGATTTCCATTGGCCGGATTTTCTGCCGGCATTCGAACACGCGGCGGTGGCGGCGGGTTTCACACCCACCGTGCTTTTGGAAACGGAGGCCGGGCCGCTGGTGGCGTGGGAACGTGCGGCGGAAGGGCCGAGGGTTTATCTTTCGTCCGGCATTCATGGTGACGAACCAGCAGGTCCGCTGGCCTTGCTGGATCTGATGAGGCAGGGCATCTTCGCGCACGATGTGCATTGGGCGGTCTGCCCCTCGTTGAACCCGACGGGCCTTGCCGCCGGCACGCGGGAAAGCGGCTGCGGGGTGGATCTGAACCGTGACTACTGGCTGCGCAGCACGGCGGAGGTGGCGGCGCATGCTGCATGGCTGACGGCCGGTCGTATTCCGTCGCTTTTCATCTCGCTGCACGAGGACTGGGAGGCGAAGGATTTCTATCTGTATGAGATCAACCTCGGTGAGGATGATCCGCAGAGGTCAGGCGAGATCCTCGCGGCGGTGAGCCCGTGGTTCCTGCCTGAATCCGGACCGGACATCGACGGCCACGAACCGCGCGGGCCGGGCTGGATCTTCCATGCGGCGGAGGCGGATCTGCCACAGCATTGGCCTGAGGCGATCTTTCTATCGAAACACGGTTGCCCGCTTTCGTTCACCTTCGAGACACCGAGCCACGCGCCGCTTGCCTCGCGGGTGGCGGCGCATTCCGCGGCGGTGCGCGCGGCGTGCCGGAATCTAACCGATCAGTTCCGCGAGGGCTGATTCCAACGTGGGGAACCGGAATTGAAAACCATCCGTCTCCAGCGCGGCGGGCCTGGCATGCTGGCCTTCAAGCAACCTGCCGCCGAAGCCGCCGAGCACGATTTTCAACGCGAATCCGGGCACCGGAAAAATCGCCGGGCGGTGAAGCGCGGCGGCGAGCTTGCGGGTGAACTCGCTGTTGCGCTCGGCGGCGGGAGCCGTGCCGTTGACGGGACCGGCCAGTGATTCTGATAGAAGCGCGTGGACGATGGCGGCGCGAAGGTCGTCCACGTGGATCCATGGCATCCACTGCCTGCCGGAGCCGAGCCTGCCGCCAAGGCCGGATTTGAAAACGAACAGAAGTTTGCGAAAGGCAGCACCATCCCTGCCGAGCACGATGCCGGTGCGCAGCCGGACGACACGCACGCCAAGCGACTCCGCCTTCACCGCGGCGTCCTCCCATTCGCAGCAAAGGTCGGCAAGATAGCCGACGCCGGGAGCGGAGGATTCTGTTAGGACAGCGTCGCCGCGGTCGCCGTAAATGCCGACGGCCGAGCCGTTGACGAGCATCTTGGGCCGCTCGCCCGCGGGGAGATTGCGGATGGTTTCAACGATCCGGTTCGTCACGCCGACGCGGCTTTCGTGGAAAAGGCGCAGGTTCTGCGGATTCCAGCGGCGGTCGATGGGTTCGCCAGCGAGGTTGATTACGGCGTGATGGCCGGCCAGATCGAGCGAGGTGGGTGTCTGCCAGCGGTCGATTCCCGGGACCTCTCCCCGGCCCGAGCGGCTGATTCCGGTGCAGACGAAGCCTTTGTCCGAGAGCAGTGCTGGCAGGGCGTGGCCGATGAATCCGGTAGCTCCGAGGATGGCGACACGTGGTTTTTCCGGCATGCGGAAACCATGGAGCAAATCCGCGTCCGGTAAAACGGATTCTCCGGCTGCCTTTCGCCCTTTACTTCAGAGGCCGGTGGTTCTCTGATTCCCTCGATGCTGAAATCCGGTGCATGGCTTCTGACGCCCCTGCTGATACTGCCACTCCGGGCCCAGGAACCCCAGGTGCTCCCGGACAACAAGGTGCCGCCACCCGCTGTGGACACCATCACGCCGGTGCCACTTCCTGAAATCCACTTTGGCTCACCGGACTCCGTGCAGCCGGAGATGCCGAAAAACCTCAAGATCAACAACCAGGGCGGCGCGATCAGCGGGCAGTCCGGTGTGAGCATGCATCTCGGCGGCCCCGTCCGCGTGGACGGGGACAATGGCCTGCAGATTTTCTCGAACACGGCGGATCTCGACCTCAAGGCGAAGTCCATCACCTTCACCGGCAACGTTTCCATCTATCAGGGTGACCTCATCCAGCGCGGCCAGCTTGCGGTTTATTTCTATGAAACGAAGTTTCTCGATGCCCGCAACATGCGCGCCTCACTGGACCCGATCCTGATGGAGGCGGACAAATTCACCGCCGAGAAATCCGGCGACAAGGAGATTCTCGTCGGCGAGGACGCGGGTGTGACCACCAATGACACGGAGGATCCCAACTACTGGGTGCGCGCGAAGAAGATCCGCATCTATCCGGGGGACAAGATCGTGTTCAACGACCTCAAGCTGTATGCCGGAAACACGCCGGTCTTCTGGCTGCCCTACCTGAGCCAGCCGCTCAGCGCGGAACTCGGCTACCATTTCATTCCCGGTGCGCGGTCAAGCTGGGGGCCGTTCCTGATGAACACGTATGGCATCATGCTCGGCGGCGAGACCGATCCCGTCACCGGCGAGAACAAGGACGCATGGCTGCTCTCCAAGTGGCATCTCGATCTGCGCGCCAAGCGCGGCGTCGCCGCAGGCGTGGACCTGATTGACCAGCGGGTGCCCAATCCCAAGGAAATCAGCGGCCTCAGCCTTTATTACATCCACGACCTCGCACCGGACACTTCCCGCAGCGGCGTGCCGCGTGGATTCGTCAACGAAGACCGCTACAAGTTCCAGTTGAAGGAACGGATCGGTTTCAGCATGCCGGACAAGGCGGACTGGAGGTTCGACACCAACCTCACGCTGCTCAGCGACGCTTATTACCTCGAGGACTTTGAAACAGCGCACTACAGCACGGATCCGCAGCCGGACAACACGGTTGGCATTTATCGCCGGGATGACAACTCCCTGCTGTCACTATTCGCGAGGTTTCAGCTCAATGATTTCTATCGGGCGGACACCCGGCTGCCGGAAATCGCCTTTGACCAGGCGCGCGGACCGATATTCGGCCTGCCAATACAGCACGAGGGAAGCACGTCATTCGGACTGATCGGTGAGCAGGCGCCGGATGTAACGGCGGGCGCGATCGTCGATCCGTTGATGGGCATGACCTCCTCCAATCCCGCAGCCCTTCCGTTGCTGGACCAGTTGAGCGGCTACGAAAGAAGTCTCGCCGAAAAAATGCTTTCCCTGCCGCTCGGCGATCCGCGGCGCGAGGCGCTCCGCACGCAACTGCTGGATCCGAGCTACGTGCGCTTCAACACGCAGCAGGAGTTCTCCATGCCGATGATGCTGGGTGGTTTCCTGAGCCTCACTCCTGAGGCGGGTGTCGGCTACACGAACTACAGCTCCATATCCGGCCCGAACGAGGCGATGGACCGCACGGACGTGCACGTGGGGATGGAGGCGTCGGTGAAGTTCTCCAAGGATCTGGGCAGCTACTACAAACCGGCCCTGGGACTGGACGGCCTGATGCACGTCTTCCAGCCTTACGTCAACTGGTCGGTGGTCTCGACGAACGATTTCGAGCCCGGCGATCCGGGAGTGGACCGGCTCACTCCGACAACGCGGCCGCGGCCGCTCGACCCGCTGCTTTTCACCGCCGTGGACCAGATGAACAGCTGGGACGTGGTGCGGTTGGGCGTGCGCAACCGGCTTCTAACAAAACGTGACGGCCAAAGCTTCGAGTGGCTCTATCTGGACACCTACGTGGATGCCTTCATCCAGGATCCCGAAGGGCAGCGGAATTTTTCCAACCTCTACAACGATCTTTTCTGGCAGCCGCTGCCGTGGCTGGGTTTCAGCGCGGAGACGCAGGTCCCCATCGCCAACAATGGCTCGGGCTTCAGCGAGTTCAACACCCGCATCCATTACATGCCCACGGACCGGGTGGACTTCTCCCTCGGCTACCGCTGGCTCAACGGCCACCCGGTGCTGCCGGACTCCAGCCGTTTCGACCTGCAGTCCTACATCCGCCTCACGGAAAACTGGGGCTTCGGCACCCGCCACGTCCTTGAACTCGACGACGGGACTCTCGAATACCAGCAATACACGCTGCACCGCGATCTTGGAAACTGGGTGGCGGCCCTCGGCGTCTCCCAGCGCGACAACCGCCTGCAGCAGGAATATGGCTTGGTTTTCATGTTAACCCTGAAGGATTTTCCGTCGGCCTCCTTGCCTTTCATGCTTGATGGGCAATACTAGCCCGCATGAATCCGCCTACCGAACCACTTCTAACCGCCCTTCGCTGGCGCTACGCCACCAAACAGTTCGACGCCACCGGCAAGATCCCGTTGGAAGTGTGGGACGCCATCGAGGAATCCCTTGTTCTAACACCTTCATCCTTCGGCCTGCAGCCGTGGAAATTCATTGTCGTTCAGAACCCCGCGGTCCGCGCCAAGCTTCTGCCCGAATCATGGAACCAGCCGCAGGTCACTGACGCTTCCCATTTCGTCGTGCTCACCGCCCGCACGGATCTAACCACCGAGGACATCGACGCGTGGATCAACCGCATGGCTGATGTCCAAGGCGCGACCCCCGAGGCGGTCGCGCCGGTCAAAGGCATGATCTCGGGTTTCGCCGAACGCATGAGCGTCGAGGAACGCCATGCCTGGAACATCCGACAGGTTTACATCGCCCTTGGCCAGCTCATGACCGCCGCCGCCGTGCTCGGCATCGACTCCTGCCCGATGGAAGGCATCAGCGCCACCGCATTCGACCGCATCCTGGGACTTGAGAGCAGTGGCTACGCCACGGTCGTGGCCTGCGCGCTGGGCTATCGGGCGGAGGCGGACAAATACGCGACAAAACCCAAGGCCCGTTTCGACCGCTCCAAGATCATCCAGCACGTCTGACCGGTCATTTCCCGGCCTTCGGCGGAAGCTTGATCCCAAGAATGCGGGCCACGTCTTCCATCAGGCGAACGGCGATCTCGCCTGACACCGCGCTTTCCTTTTCCTTCCCGTTCACGCCGATGTGGATGGCAGGCACCTTTCCCATCGGGGTGTCCGCATCCCCCGCCCTCACGAAAAGCCGTTGTTCCAGCTCGCGGGCGCATGCCTCGTCGGTCGGCAGGTTCCATTTTCCCACCAATCCCAGATCCTTGCTCACCTTGGCCAGGATCTCCGGATTGCTGAGCTTGGTCTTCAGTTCCTTGATGGCTTTGTCGCGCTCCGCCATCTCCACGTCCGCCCGGATTTGAAGAGGCACCCATACCGGATGCGGGCTGTTCTGCTTGAAGTTACGGTAGGCAACCCATCCACCACCAAACATCAAAACCATTGCCACCACACCTGCTGCGATCCATCGTTGCATGAAGCGCGTTTATAGGTCATCCACCTCCCGATCCAAGCTGGAACTTCATGGAATACCCCGCCACCACCGCCACCGTTGAAACGCTCGCCAACGGCCTCACCCTGATCCTCGATCCCGATCCCACCGCTCCCGTGGTGAGCGCCCAAATCTGGGTGGAAACCGGCAGCGTGCATGAGGACCAGCTCCTCGGCTGCGGGGTTTCGCATTTCCTCGAACACATGGTTTTCAAAGGCACCCGCGACTACGATGCGGAAACCCTGGCGGACACCGTGCAGGCCGCTGGCGGACATTGGAACGCCTACACCAGCTTCGACCGCACGGTCTATTACATCGACGGCCCGGCGGACTCTCTAACGGTTTTCCTGAAATGCCTGACCGGCCTCGTGTTCTTTCCGCTGCTGCCCGAGTCCGAGTTTGAGAAGGAGATGGACGTGATCCGCCGTGAGATCGACATGGGCTTGGATGATCCGGACAACGCCGCCACCCGCCTGCTGCTGACCACCGCCTTCCAGCATGATCCGCGCCGCCACCCGGTGATCGGCCACCGCCACCGCTTCGATGCGGTGAAACACGAGGATCTCGTCAGCTATCAGCGCGAGCGTTACACCACCGACCGCTGCTTCGCGGTCGTTTCCGGTGACTTCGATCCCGACGAGGTCCGCAGGCAGCTGGCCACCTTAACAGATGGCTGCCTTCCCGGCTGCGGGCGCGAGCCGCATGTGGCCGTCGACTCGCCACAACTCGGGCTCCGGCGGTCCCGCGAAACCTTCGCCATTCCCGCAAGCCGCATCTCGCTCGCATGGAAAGCACCCGCCCTCGACCATCCGGACGCTCCCGCCTTCGAGGTGCTCGCCGCCATTCTCGGCCGCGGCCGCGCCTCACGCCTGCACCGCTCGCTGCGCGAGGAACGCGGCCTCTCCCTGGAAATCTCCGCCTACGCATGGACCAGCCCGGGCCGCGAGGGCATCTTCGGCATCTCCGCGGATGCGGAGCCTGAAAAACGCGACACCCTGATCGACGCCGTCTTTCTCGAAATCGCGGCCCTGAATGACAGCCCGTTGGACGACGAACTCGCCAAGGCGAAACGGCAGATCGCTGCCAGCCAGTTCCGCAGTCTGACAAGCGCCTCCGGCCGGGCCTCCGACCTGGCGTCGAACTGGCATGAGGCGCGCGATCTGGATTTCACGCGCCGCCATGTCGCCGCGATCCAATCCGTCACGGTCGAAGACATCCGCCGCGCCGCCTCACAGCTCGTCGATGAGCGGTTGACGCTGACGGTGCTCGATCCGCTGGACGCGCCCGCACCGGCACGGGTCGGGAAAATCCGCCGCCGCCGCGAGGAGATCGAGGTCCACACCCTGGCTAACGGCTTGCAGGTGGCACTGATTCCGGACCACCGCGTGCCGCTCGTGCACATGCAGGCTGCCGTCCGCGCCGGCCTGCCATCCGAGACGGAGGAAACCAACGGCCTCAACCAGTTGCTCGCCTCCACCCTGCCGAAAGGCACCGCCACCCGCAGCGCGCAGGAAATCGCCATCACCCTTGAATCCCTCGGAGCGTCGATTTCCGCAGGCACCGGCAACAACGCGTTGCTCGTCCAGGCCGGCGGACTCGCGCCGGACATGGCGGCCATCCTCGGGGTCTTCGCCGAAGTTCTCGTTTCACCGAGCTTGCCGGAGGACGCCATTGTTAGAGAAAAGGCCAGCCAGCTCGCCGCGCTCGAAGAAGCGCTCTGCGATCCGCTGCATGCCGGGTTCCGCGCGCTTCGCCACGCCGCGTTCAACGGCTGCGGCTATGGCCTCGATTCGCTCGGCTCGACCGCGAGCCTGCCGAAGCTCGACCGCGCAGCTCTCGCCGCCCATCACGCCCGGCATTTCAACGCGGCCAACATCACCCTCGCCATCGCCGGTGATTTCGATCCCGCCGCCATGCTCGACCTGCTGGCGGAAAATCTATCAGACCTGCCGGCGGGTTCTCCATGGACGGTGCCTCCAGGCACTCCTGCCGCCGGAGGCGAGACGATCGTGCGCCTGCCGAAAAAACAGGCGGTGCTCGCCATCGGGTTCTCCGGCACCGGCGTCAACAGCCCGGACCGCCATGCGCTGGCGATGATCCAGGAATACGCCGGGGACATGGCTGGCCCGTTCTTCTCCCGCATCCGCGAGGATCTCGGCCTCGCCTATCAGGTCGGAGCCACCCAGTTTCTCGGCTACGACGCGGGCCTCTTCACCTGCTACCTCGCCACCTCGCCGGAGCAGGTGGAGCTCGCCCGCCGCGAGCTGTTGTTGGAGATCGGGAAAATCACGGCCGCCGGCATCCCGGACGTGGCCTTTGAGCGCGTGCGCTCCACCGTGCTCAGCGGACTGGCCATCCAGCAACAATCGCCGTCCCACATCGCGCGCCACGTCGCGCTCGACCTGCTCTTCGGCCATGCGGCGGACGAACACCGCCGGCTTGCCGCCACCTATCAGGCGCTCACTCCGCAGCAGGTCCGCGAGACCGCGGCGAGGGTCTTCTCCGCTCCGCCCACCATTGCCATCGTGCTGCCTGAGGAAATGGTTCCCTGATTCCTCACGCACCTTGTTGCGGAATTGTAACGATACTGTTGCAAAGCTCAACTTTCCCGATCCGCGGGAGCCGGTCAGCATTGCTTGCGAAATACAGATCGCCGCGATGCCAATTCCCTTGCCAGTCACGCTCAAGATCGACCTCCAGGTTCTACTGCAAAGGGTGCCGGCACTGGATCAGGTGAATTCCGGCCGATGCTCGTGGGACCAGTTCGGAGCCACGGTCTCCCGCGCGCCCAGCGGAAACATAGCGAAATTCCGCTTGATCCAAGATGATGCGAACAAACCAGTGTTTCAGTCCAAATGGGGCACCGCCAAACAGATCGTGCATGCAATCCTGCCCTCACCGGATCATCCGCGAGGCAGGATTGCCAACCGTTTCAGCAATCTGTTAGGCGCGTCAACGCCCGTCCTGCTCTCCGATCTCAGCCTGTGGCTTGCGGGCGAAATGAAAATCTCCGTGACCACCACGCGCCCGATGGTGGCGGCCATGCTTTACGCCATCCACCAGGCTGCGGGGAATCCGGACGCGATTCTCGTCAGTTAGATGGTGACCGGGATGCCGTGGCGGAATGGATCGGACGGATCGAAAAGATAATTGGACTCGCCGTTCACCCAGGCACGTCCTGAAACATGCGGGATGATTTTGCCATCCGGCAGTTCCTCGATGCGACCGTGGAACACGGTGTCGAGAATGCCGGCCTGGCGCCAGGTTTCTCCGGGCTTGATTTTTCCCGAGGCATGGAGGCAGGCGAGCTTGGCGCTCACGCCCGTGCCGCACGGCGAGCGGTCGTAGGCCTTGCCGGGACAAAGCAGGAAGTTCCGGCTGTTCGCAAGATCGGGATCGCTAGGCGGACCAAAGACCTCGATGTGGTCCACCTCCATGCCATGTTCGCCAGTGATGCCTTGTTTGCCGAGCTCCTGCCGGACCAGAAAGGTGAAATCTGTTAGTTCCTCGAGATTTGCGAACGTCACGGCTGGGCCTTGGCCGTCGATGAGAAAAAACCAGTTTCCTCCCCACGCGATGTCGCCGCGCACCGTGCCCCAACCGGGGACTTCGACGGGCACGTCCGCCGCCAAGCGGTAGCTCGGCACGTTCGCCACTTCCACGGAGCCATCCTCGCGCAGCGTGGCGGTCACCACGCCCACCGGTGTCTCGATGCGGTGTGAACCCACGCCGATTCTCCCGAGATGCGCAAGCGTCACGGTGAGACCGATGGTCCCGTGGATGCACATGTGGAGCGTGGAGAGGTTGTTGAAAAAAATCACGCCGCAGACGCAGCCCGGCTCGTGAGGTTCGCAAAGCAGCGCTCCGACCATCGCGTCGTGGCCCCGCGGTTCGTTGCACACGGAGCTGCGCAGCCAGTCGTGTTTCTCACGAAGTGCGCGGGCTTGTTCGAAAACCGTTCCCGCACCGAGATGCGGCCCGCCGGAAACAACGACCCGCGTGGGTTCGCCTTCCGTGTGGGAGTCAATGACGTGGAGTGTGTGCTGGCTCATGGACGCACCAGTCGTATCACGGCGGTCTAGGCGAATGCGCTAGCGGGAACTCGGAATTTCGCATAAGCAGAACCTGCCGCCCAGCATGAATCCCGCCGCACTACGGAAGAACTTTTTCGATTCCATCGGCGGCATGCTGCCCGTGGACCGCTTGTTTGACGGTGTGCCGGACATCGTCTTTTTCGTCAAGGATTCGCAGGGCCGCTACATGGCGGTCAACGACACGCTCGCCGCGCGCTGCGGACTGCCGGACAAGGATCATGCCATCGGCCGCAGCGCCGAGGAGTTGTTTCCACCACCTCTTGGCGATGCCTTCGCGCGGCAGGACCGTGAAATCCTCCGCGGCGGACCGGCCATCCGCGATCATCTGGAACTCCATCTCTACCCCGGCGGCCTGCGCGGGTGGTGCCTCACCTACAAGGAAGCCGTGCCCGGAAAAAACGGCGGCATCGCCGGCATCTGCGGGATTTCACGCGACCTCCACTCGCCCGGCGCGCAGGATGCCGACTACGCAAAGCTCTCCGACGTGCTCAAGCACGTGCACCGCCACTTCGACGAACCACTGCGCCTGCCCGCGCTCGCCGAAATGGCCGGGCTGTCCGTCTATCAGTTCGACCAGCGCATCCGCTCGCTCTTCCACGTCACCGCCGGCCAATACCTCGTCAGGGTCCGCATCGACGCCGCCTGCAAGCACCTCACCACTACGGCGGAGCCCATCGTCCGGATCGCTCTTTCTTGCGGCTACTCCGACCAGTCGGCGTTTTCACGTCAGTTCAAACAGGCGGTGGGCATGAGCCCGATGGCGTATCGAAAAAAGCTTGGAAGCGGGTGAAGTTGGAATTTCGTGCTTTGGCTTTGTTGGTAGGCCCGGCAATCATTATGCATCAAAAAGGTCACAAACTTCTTGAGCTGAAATTCTTGAATTCCAATTTCTTTCGGAACTTTTTTTGCAGAGTTATGCGTCGAAAATTCATCCAATCCATGACAAGTCTGGCGCCGGACTTAAGATCCATGGGTTCCAGCGCGATTTAACCCAAAAACCGAAGTTTAAAGCTGATTCGGAGTTCGGGTTTAACGAGATCACTCTAACCAGGACGGTCATCTCTATCGTGCCTCGTTCCCGAGCCACTGGCTGTAATACTTTCAGGATAAAATTCCCACCCGAAATCAAAACCGGTCCGGCGCCATTGCGTCGATCGGACGGAACGGGGTGTCACCGGCTAACAGATCAGCGACGAGGCGGCCGCTGACGGGACCGAGGCTGACGCCCATCATCGCGTGGCCGGTGGCGGCGATGAGGTTTGGAAGTCCGGCGACCTTGCCGAGGTAGGGAACGCCGTCCGGGGAAACCGGGCGCAGACCGGCCCAGGGCTGGATGCCAGCGAAGTCGCTCTCGGAGAATTTCGGGAAATAATCGTGCACGGATTTCACGATGCCGTGCACCCGCGCCGGGTTGATTGTTAGATCAAGTCCGCCGACTTCCATGGTGCCGCCGAAGCGCAGGCTGCCGCCCATCGGGGTGATGGCCACCTTGGCCTCGGTGAAGATCGAGCAGAGCTGTGGCAGTTCCGGCGGCGCGGGCAACGTGAGCGAGTATCCCTTGCCGGCTTGCAGCGGCAGTTTGAGGCCCACGGTTTTCAAAAGCTTCGCACTCCACGAACCACCGGCGATGACGAAGTGGTCCGCTTCGAAACGCCTGCCTCGTCCCGAAACGGCGGTCACCCGGCCGTTGTGCGATTCGATCAGATCGAGAGTGACGCCGCTTTCGATTGTCGCACCGAGTGCGATGACACGACGCCGCATCGAGGCCATGAAGCGCTTTGGATCGAGATGGCAGTCCTGCGGAAAATACACCGAACCCGCCACGGCCATGGTGATGTCCGGATCCAGCTTTGCGGTCGCAGCCGCATCGAGCACCTCGGCCTGCAAGCCGATCTCATGGGCGGCTTTGGCGACCTCCGCTTCCTCGTGCAGGCCCTTGGCGGTCTTGCAAAGCATCAGCAGTCCGCGCTGCACCAGGCCGAAGTCCTCTTCCGCCTCGAGTTCGCCGAAGAGCCGGCGGCTTTCCAGATTCAGATCGCGCAACAGCCCGCGGGATGCGGCGACGTGTTGTTCCGTCGAGTGCTGGTGGAAAAGCCAGCCCCAGCGCATGAGTGCGAGGTCGATGCGCGGGCGGACGAAGAACGGGCTTTCGGGATTGAGCATCCAGCGCAGGCCCTTGGCCAGCATGCCCGGCGCGGCGAGCGGAATGAAATGGCTCGGCACGATCATGCCCGCGTTGCCCATCGAGCAGTTGTCGCCGCCCGGTGTCTCGCGTTCGATCACGGTCACGGCAAACCCGCGCTTGAGCGCGTAGTAGGCCGAACACAGCCCGATCACGCCACCGCCAACAATTGTCACCCGCCCGGATTTCATTGATTCAATTTACACGCCTTGTCTTGGCGGCTTCGCAAGAAATCACCCGTGAAATTGCAGAAGCACGCACGGAATTGGGGCAATCATTGCTACGGCCATATTGCTCACTTTGGATCCGGACTGGCCGCAGTTTTGCCAGAGAAGGGATTAAGCGGGAGACCATCCTCCTTCTTGATGATCACGCCGCGGTTTTCGTTTGAATCCTGCCGCGTGATTGAATGGTCGAGTTGCGCAAGCAATCTCGATGCGACACTTGCATCCAGCAGCAATGCCATGCGTAGCTGTGGAGCTTGCAAACTGCGTGCCTGGTCCAGACCGGAAACACCGTTTTCATGAGGTTTCTGTTCAGGTGCGAGGGGAAAGGCATCCACCACCATGATCCTTCCGAGTATCATATAGCCTTCTGGAAAACCCGGGGCATAAGGGTTGTCGTTACCCAGTTCGATCAGGTTTCCACTCATCGGATCCTGTCGGGTTGTGGAAATCCGCATCCAAGAAAGCGATGTTTGAGCGGACTCGGGGACAGCGGGTTTGTTTTTCCGTTCGGCATCACGCCATTCATGCATGGTGAGTCGGTCCTGCTCGTATGTTAGATCGCAGAGATTCCAGGGAGCATACGTGTCCTCGAAGAGCCAGACCTTTGCGTCTGCAGGCGGTGAGACGGGCGTCGCGTCAGGAATCCGAGTAAACAATTCACGCTTCCCCACACCAGCGATACCCGGCTCAGACGTTTTGACATCGGCCGCAAGCAGCGCGTCCATTTTCCCCTTCGCCTGAGCTTTTTGTTGCGGGCTCAATTGAAGCGCTTCAGTCATGGCCTGCAAATACCAGAGCTGCTCTTTGGCGCGTCGGGCTCCCTTCAGATCGGTCTCGTCCTGATCCAACCCCGCCGCTTGGAAATCCTCGATCATCCAGCGGATCTCCTGGTCGGTCATTCCGCGTTTGGCGCGGGCGATGTAGGCCGCGACGGAATTGATGGACTGCAGCTCCATTCTGAGCCGCATCAGCCGCTCGGAGCGTGTCTTCGTGGGTGCGTGATTCTCGTGTGCGGCGGGTTGGAACAGGGGCTCTCCGCCTTTTGAGATGTGGATGAACTGCCAGAGCGCGATCCCCAACAGCACCGACGCGACGACGAGTTTTTTGGGAATCCCGCGGGAAGGATCGGGTTCCGATTCGGCGTCCACCAGCGCGTCTAACAATGCATCGGTTTCCGAAAGCGGATCATCCGGAAGTGTTTCTTCCGGAACTTCGGGGTCCGTTTCATGTGGGGTCTCGTTCAAAATTCAGGGATGAGCGGTGGTTGGAGCACGGATCTCCGATGCCAAACTCATGCCGGGAACCTCGCATGGCCTGCTTGCGGCTGAAAGCGGGAATTACGGCGCGGCAAGGAATCCAAGGCAGGGACCGATCCTCCGGGCGGTCCAGCGAATGGGCAGAAAATCATCGACGCCGGTATAACGTTCCGACTCCGGCGCGACTCAACATTCGCACTCATTCTCAGGACCGCCCGGAGGATCGGTCCCTGCCTTGCTCGTTTCGCAGTGGACCGGCACGGCTTGGCCGTGGATGCTCGGGGCATGGGGAAACGCTCCGTTGCAATGAAGATCGCGGCCGCAGTGGTGAGCGGACTGCTGGTGGCCGGGTTGTTTCCGCCGTTCCATGCGACGGAACTGGTATGGGTGGCTTTGGTTCCGTTGTTGGCCGCACTGTGGTCGTTGGAGGGGAAACGTGCGGGCTGGAAGGGCTTTGCGCTCGGCTGGCTGGCCGGACTGGGGGGATGGCTGGTGCAGTGCCAGTGGGTCGGGGTGGTTTCATGGGTGGGCGCGGTGTTGCTGCCGCTGTATCTGGCGGTTTACTGCGGCTTGTTCGGCGCGTTCGCGGCCACGCTCGGAAATCCGTGGAGGGAACGCGGAATGCGGAATGCAGAACGCGGAGTGGAAGAGGTTTCCGTATCTTCGTCCCGAGTTCCGCATTCCGCACTCCACGTTTCTCTTGTGAGCCTGCGTTTCGCCTTCTGTCTGGGCGCGGTGTGGTCCGGCACGGAAATCCTGCGCGGCTGGGTGATCACCGGTTTCGGTTGGAACGGTATGGCGATGGCGTTTCAGGAAACGCCGCTGATGGCGCAGGGCGCGGATTTGTTAGGTGCCACCGGGCTGGCGATGGTGCCGGTGTTTTTCCAGGCGGTGCTGGCCCAGGCCGGACGGCGGATGTGGGATGGAAAGCGCAGCCTTCCCTTGGATGTTGTGGCCGCGCTGGTGATGGTCGGTTTGCTGGCGGTTTATGGTTCCATGCGGATCTCGATGGAACGCGGCAAGGAAGGCGTGCGGCTGAAAGCGCTGCTGGTACAGATCAACATCCCGCAGGACGCGGCGTTGCAGACGTGGACCGCCGAACAGGTGCACATGGCCTATGAGGACGAAACGAGCAAGGCGCTGGAAGGGATCAAGGCCAAGGATCCCGCGCATTGGCCGGACTGGGTGATGTGGCCGGAGTGCGCTCTAACAGGACGAATCCTCCGCGCCGATGACGGCACCTGGGCGATGTGGCGCGAGAACATGGAAACCATCGCGCAGGTCCGCAAGGCCGGGCCGTTCCAACTGATCTACGGCGTCAACGAACTGGAAGCGGAGAAAGCAGGCGAGGACCAACTGGTGATGAAGGACAAGGGCCGCGCGTGGAACTCCATCGCCGTGATGTCGCCGGACGACCAATTGCAGACCTATCGGAAACGCCACCTCGTGATCTTTGGTGAAACGATTCCTTTTGCGGAGGAGTTCCCGTTCCTGAAGAAGATCTACGAAGAGCAGGCCGGCGTGGAATATGGCGGCTCGTTCACCGCAGGCGTGTCGCTGGATCCGCTGCCGATCCCTACCGCTGCGGGAACAATGATCGGCGCGATCCCGACCGTGTGTTTCGAAGACTCAGTGCCGCGCCTCACCCGCAAGTTCGTGCGGCCGGGACCGCAGGTGATCATCAACGCCACCAACGACGGCTGGTTCAAGGAATCCGCCGCCGCGGACCAGCACTTCGCCAACGCCCGCTTCCGCGCTATCGAGCTGCGTCGGCCGATGCTGCGCTGCGCCAACTCCGGCGTCAGCGCGGCCATCGACTCCACTGGCTCCACCGCCCACCCGGACACCGGGAAACCGCAAGTGCTGGTGGACGGGAATGGCAGCCATTTCACCCGTGGCTCCCTTCTCACTGAAGTGAAGGTCCCGCTGCAGCCGTCGTTTTCGCTCTACGCGATCATCGGCGATTGGGGCGTCATTTTTCTCTCGGTCGCGGCCTTCGTCTGGTCTTGGCTGTGCAGGAGGAATCCATCACCCGCATGAGCAATTCATTGTCCAATCCACCCTCAATCCGCTGGGCCATCGTCGGCCCGGGGCGTATCGCAAACAAATTCGCGAGGGACCTGCGGGTCGCCGTGGGCGGAGAACTGCGGGCTGTGACCAGCCGGAACATCGAGCGTGCCCGGGCATTCGCCGCAGAGCATGGCGCGAAACTATGTTTTGACGACGTGGCGGCGCTCGCGGCCGATCCCACGGTGGACATGGTCTACATCGCATCGCCCCATAACGCGCATTTCGAGTCCGCCCGCTTGTTGTTAGAAGCGGGCAAGGCCGTGCTCTGCGAAAAACCCATGACGGTCAACGCACGTCAGGCAAGCGAGCTCATCGGGCTTTCCCGCGAGAAAGGGGTTTTCCTGATGGAGGCGCTGTGGATGCGCATCCTGCCGGCGTATGCAAAGATCCGCGAATGGTTGGACGAGGGCCGCATCGGCAGACCGCGGATCGTTTCCTCCGCCTTCTGCATCCAGCCGCCATGGAATCCCGAGAGCCGGGCGTTCAATCCGGCGCTGGCGGGCGGTGGGCTGCTGGACCTGGGAGTTTACAACCTGGCCGTCAGCCAGCTTGTGATGGGGCGCAAACCAGCGCTGGTGGCGGCTTTCGCGGATTTTGCGGCGACCGGGGTGGACGAGATGCTTTCCGCCACGCTGCATTACGAAACCGGCGGCATGGCGCAGATGGTTTGCGGTCTGGTTGCGGCGTTCGACAACTCGCTCGTCATCGGCGGCGAAAAGGGAGTCATCCGCGTGCCAGCCTGCTTCATTCATGGCAAGGAGGTCATTCTGGAGGCAGACGGAAAAACCGAGGTCTTCCGGCCGGAGCCACGCGGCGAGGGATTCGAATATCAGATCGAGGAAGCCATGCGCTGCTACCGCGCCGGGTTGATCGAGAGCCCGCTCATGCCGCATGCGGACACGCTGGCCACGATGGAAACGATGGACGAAATTCGCCGCCAGATCGGCCTGCGTTACCCCGGCGAGGAGGACGTCTGAAAAATCCGTTAGCAGCCAAGGGGCTTTTTTTCCTTGCCGCCTCGGTGTGTTTTGCTTTGGTCCACCCGGATTTCAGAAGCCGACCCGGCAAAAACCACTGTCTCCGGCATGCAAACCGCTTCGCCCAGCCGGCGCAACCCACCTAAAGCCATGATTTTCCCGAACGAATCGCCCCTTTCCGAAATGCTTGAGAGCCAGTCCGTCGCCCGCCGCAAGGTGCTCGGCACGCTTGGCCTGACGGGTCTGGGCCTACTCGCCTCCTCCGCCGCTTCCCGCGCCGCTTCGCCGGGCCAGATCACAAGCTCCGCCCCGAAAATCTCGGTCCCCACCTCCTCCGGGAACACCAGCCATCAGGCTCTGCCATTCTCACCCCTTTCCGATCTGCCGGAGCCGTGGGCTTCACAAAACGGCGCGCTCGCGGCCGAATACCTTCGTTATCTCAGCCGCCTGAACCTCAAGTTCGTCTGCCCGAAACAGGTCGTGGAAGCCCATGCCAAGGAGAAAGGTTCGGTTTGGAACTCCCTCCCGCCCAAGCAATGGTGGAACCGCATGGGCTACGTGCTCAAGGTCGTTGACCGCATCGCTCTGGAAATGAACGTCAACCAGGTGGAAGTCATTTCCGCCTACCGCAGCCCCGCTTACAACGCCAACTGTCCCGGAGCCAAATGCGGCTCGTGGCACCAGGCCAACGTGGCGGCAGACATCAAATTCCCGGTGGCCGCCTCCAAAGTCACCGCCACCGCCCGCCAATTGCGTGACCTCGGTCTATTCCACGGTGGGGTTGGTGGTTACTGGGACTTCACCCACGTCGACGCCCGCGGCCAGAACGTGAACTGGCAGGGTTGAAGCGGTGGTTCCAGCTGGTAACGTTTCGCCGGACTCCCCCGAAAGCAAACCCATGAATGCCGGAGGTTTCATCATTCTTCGCCGCATGACGCTCCTCGCCGCCATGGCGCTCTTCTGCTCTCCGCAGTCTTTCGCCGCAGGTGAGATCAAGGATGCCAAACCCGAGGAAAAGGACGTTCCGTTTCTCAGGATCGGAGTGGGCGATTATCGGAATTACCTCAAAAACTGGGACGAGAAGAAAAACGCTGTGCTTTGCGCATTGATCCGGACGCCCGTTCAGTACGACTCCGTGTTCCATCCCGTTCCGATCAAGAACGACAACCGTCCCGTCGCGCCGCCCGAGACGATTTATGAAAAAGAGCAGCTGCTGGTAGTGGCGCATGTGATCGCCCACGAGCCGGGCAAGTCCAAAGACAACGTCTTCGACTCCGTGTGGCTCAGTGAAAAAGGCGATGAACTGGAACTCCACTACCGCTACAAGGCTCCGAAGTCCGAGACATCTTACAAAATCAAGACCCATCTCACCATCCGCATCCCGCGGCGGGATTACCGCAAGGTGACGGTCTTTGAAAACGAAAAGCAGGTCGGCGAACTCAAGCCTCAAGAAGGCCTGTGGTCCGTTCCGCCCATGGCCCCTCCGCCGAAAATGTAGTCGGATGGCAGTTGCCGCGGCGCGGCAAGGTGGAGTAAACGCTTGGCTCCAATCGTTGAAACCAAGCGGTTTTCCCGGCGGTTTGCGCAACTCTCAATAAACTCTCAAAATCTCTCAAATTGAGATTTTGATTGCTCCCACCAAGATCCATGCTACTAATTTGACGGTTTTTGAGAGTAAACAGCAGTAACCATGAAATTGCCGGAAGCCGCGCCATCCCTTTCCGAGCTATTCGCGAAGTTGCCTCTGGACAGCCAAATGAGAGCGGTCCAAATCCGCATAAAGGACGATTATCGACATTGGGATGATCTGAAACATCGAGCACCACCCGAAGGAATGGGCCATGATGAATGGTGGTTGACGCTCAAGTATCGACGGCTGGCTGGAACCAAAACCATTACGTTAACAGATCGGCAAGGCGCGCATTTTCGCTTTTCTGTTCCAGACCAAATCGCGAAGCAACTCCACGAGATCGATCTTGGCGCGGGAGGACGCATCGGCCTCCCCGAGCCAGTCACCAATCCAGAAACGCGTGATCAATACCTGATCCGTTCGTTGATGGACGAGGCCATCACTTCCAGCCAGTTGGAAGGTGCCGTCACCACCCGGGAGGTGGCGAAGGACATGTTGCGTTCCGGCCGCCATCCCAAGGATAAAAGCGAAAGGATGATCCTCAACAACTACCGGACCATGCGGCGCATCCGGGAAATCAGAAACCAAAAG
>CANBTO010000029.1 GCA_947372405.1 Verrucomicrobiaceae bacterium | reverse complement strand
GCATCTTGCGCGAGAAGCACGATTTCCTCGGCAGCGTGGCGCGGATCACGTGGTCCTGGTTTTCGTTGCCAAGCTCCAGCGCCACCCAGTCGCCGACGGCGGGCAGGTCGGCATCGCAGGCGGCCTCATGCCAGACGCGCCCGCAGAGGATGACGTCGATTTCCTCGCCGCCTTCGAGAAACGCGCCGAAGTTGATGGGCGACTCGCGGATCAGGCGTGCGGGGACCCAGCCTTTCGCGCGGTGGGGCGCGAAGGCGATTTCGAATTCCGGATTCCAACCGAGTTCCTTGAGGGTCATCCGCCGCACAGCCTAGCGCTGGATGTGGCGCTGTCGATTCCGGCTTTGGGGTGAGAAGGAGCAGCGGACTCCGTTCCGCTGTGGTCAATGACAAGTCGATGATGCCATGCGAGGGTGTTTTTCGATAGGCGCCGGCGATTCGGAGATCGCCCTTCCTTGCTGCCGGCACTAGGAATCGGGTTGCGGAGCTGGCTGGCATGGGTGAAGAATCGGCCATGGAGCAACTGCGCCGGTATCCGCTCATCTTCAATCCGAAGGCACGCAGCCAGAAGGGCGGAAAGGTGCTGCGCTTCATCATGAACCACGCGAACCGCTTTGCGATGTTCGCCACCAATCATGCCGGGGAGGCACGCGAACTCGCGGCGCGTTTCGCCGGAGAAGGCGAACCGGTAGTCGTCGTGGCTGGTGGTGACGGCACTCTCAACGAGGTGGTCAGGGGCCTTGCAGGATCGTCCACCACGCTCGGCGTGCTTCCTGCGGGAACGATGAACGTGTTCGCCCGCGAGATGGGCATCCCCTTCGATTCGATGGAGCGCGCATTCGGGGTGATCGAGCGCGGCTTCGTGCGGGAGGTGGATTTGTTCGAGGCGAACGGCTCGCCCTTCGTGCAGATGGCGGGTGTGGGCTTCGACGCGACGGTCATCGAGGAGACCACCTGGGAATCCAAGAAGATGCTCGGGCCGCTGGCGTATCTGTTAGCCGGGGTGAAGGTGCTGGGGGAAAGCCCGCCGATGATGGAGGTCGTATGCGCGGACGGCAGGCGCGAAAAGGGTGTGGCGGTGCTGGCGGGCAACGGCTCGCTCTACGGCGGGCACTTCAAGTTTTTCCGCAACGCGGACAACCAGGACTCGAAGCTCGACGTGCTGGTTTACAAGGAGGCCGGCTACAAGCTGGTGCTCGATTCGCTGCGCGGACTGGCGCTCGGCGGGATCGACCTGATGGAATCGACGACGTATTTCCAGACCGAGGGATTCACCGTGCATGCGGACCGCGAAGTGGCGGTGGAGGTGGACGGCGAATGGATCGGCCGTTTTTCCGAAGTGCGTTTCGCCGACACGGCGAGCCGGTTGCGCGTGCTCGCGCCCGAGGATCCGATCGAAGGCCGCTTCGCTGAAACCATGAGGTTCCTGTTCCAATGGCCGAAACGACCGGCGGAGATCCAAACGGCGAAGAACCCATGAAGCCGCGTGTGAAATCCGGCTGGCGGCTGTGGCTCCGGCGTTTGTTGCTGACCCTGCTGTGGCTGGGCGCGGGGTGCGCGGCGGTCGTAGCCTATGCGAACATCATCGCGATCTGGGCGGCAGATGGCAGGACTTTCACCGAAGTATCAAAGGTTCCGGCGACAAAGGTGGGCCTGGTGTTCGGCACTTCGGACCGTGTGAACGGTCGTGAGAATCTATATTTCCGTTACCGTATCGATGCCGCCGTCAAGGTCTGGAATGCCGGGAAAATCCGCACGCTGCTGGTTTCCGGGGACAACCGCGCGCACGATTACAACGAGCCCGAAAAAATGAAGCGCGCGCTTGTTAGACAGGGCATTCCGGCGGAGCGCATCGTGTGCGACTTCGCCGGGCTTCGCACATTGGACTCGGTGGTGCGCGCCAAGGAAGTCTTCGGAGCGGACTCGATTTTGTTCATCAGCCAGCGTTTCCAGAACGAACGCGCGATCTATCTGGCGAAGGCAAACGGCATCGACGCGTGGGGATTCGATGCCGAGGACGTGGAATCCAACGCCGGATTGAAAACCAAGTTCCGCGAGGTGGGCGCCCGTGTGAAGATGTGGCTGGACGTGAACTTCCTCAACACCCGGCCAAGGCATCTCGGCGAGCACGTGGAGCTGCCGCAGTGATCGGGCTCATGTGAAGACCGCGGCGAGTTCCTCCGGTGTGAGTTCGCGCCATTCGCCTTCCTCAAGATCCTCGGGCAGTTTGAGTCCGCCGATGGACAGGCGCTTCAACGAGACCACATGGTTTCCCGCCGCGGCGAACATGCGGCGGACCTGATGGTAGCGTCCCTCGTGCAGGGTGACGAGCGCCTCCTTCTCGCCGAGCACCTCCAGCGGTGCGGGCAGCAGCGGCTTCACCTCGCCGTTGAGCAACAGCGTGCCGGATGCGAAAAGCTCCGCCTCATGACCTTCCAGCGGGCGGTCGAGCACTGCGTGATAGATTTTCAGGCAGCCGGACTTGGGATGGATGATGCGGTGGAGCAGCTTGCCGTCGTCTGTTAGAAGCAGCAGGCCGGTGGTGTCCTTGTCCAGCCGCCCGACCGGATTGAGGCCGGGATTGCGGCAGGAGAAACGTGGCGGCAGCAGGTCGTAGATCGTGTCGCCCGGGTCCTCGGTGCTGCAGGTGTAGCCGTCCGGTTTGTTGAGGATGATGGTGAGCGGCGATGGTGGATCGAGTTCCTCGCCACGCACGCGGATGCGGTCATGAGGTGGCACCTCGTGGTCGGCAAGCACGCGGCCCGTGTCATCGGTGACGGCACCGGAACGGATCATGCGCTGCGCTTCCTTGCGGGAGCCATAGCCGAGGTTGGCGAGGAGTTTGACGAGTTTCATGGGGCTGTAGGGGCGGTCTGTGACCGTCGGTGGAAATCTAGCGTTTGTCGGCGAAGAGGAGCTTGTAGGTTCTGTCCTCGGCCACCTTGCGCCAGGCGAGGCCGCGGGTTTCGAGCACGGCTTCGTAGGGGAGCTGGCGGTTTGCGACCAGCAGCAATTTTCCGCCGCGTTTGAGCGATGCGATGGCGGTTGTTAGAAACGCGCGGCCGAGATCCACGTCGGTCGCCTGGCCGCTGTGGAAGGGCGGGTTCATGATGATGGCGTCGTAAAGCTCCGGCAGGCCGGTGGTGACGTCGTGCCAGTGGAAACGGATCTTCGGCTCGTCCTCCACATAACAGACGGGCGATGCGAGGCGGGGGATCTCCGGTTGATGTCTGGCGAGATTGCGGCGCGCGCAGTCGAGCGCGCGCGCATCCGCTTCGAACAGATCGATGCGATCGATCCTCCGGCAGCGATCCAACACCGCGTCTGATAGAAATCCCCAGCCTGCGCCGAGGTCGGCAATGTGGCCGTGGAGGCTGGCCGGAAGATGCTCCGCGAGCAGCCGCGAGCCGGGATCGATGTGGTCGCTGCTGAAAATCCCGGCCCGCGTGATGAAATGCGTGCCGGGGATTTCATGTGCTTGTGCGAGCATGCGCCATTCATCGAAGAGCGTCTCGTTCCATGTTCCGTCGTTGGCCGCATGAAACGCGCGGCACTTGTGTTTCTGAATGGAGGCGATGTTTCCGGTGGCCTTGCCGAGTTCCTTTTCAAAACGCCCCGCGCCGGCGGTGTTAGGCATGGCGGCGACGATCCGGCCACCGGGTGCGAGGTGGTCGCGCGCGATGGCGAACCACTCCAGCGATTCATCGCGGGACTTGCCGGGAAGCACGAGCACCAACGGCCATTTGCCGTCCGGCAGCTCGTCCACGCGTGCAAAACCGGCGCGATCCCAAGCATCCGCCTTCGGCTTGAGCGGCTGCCAACCGGTGATCTCCGGCCAATCCATCAGCGCTGGATGTGCCTCCGCCCCGACAAACAAAGCCCGCGCTGGCACGGCGAGGCCGTCATCGGAAAACGCGAGCAAAAGGGTTTCAAGGGCGGGGTTCACGCAGGGGTTCATAGTGGACGCGGACACGTTTCACCATCACGGAATCAAGGAGGAAAAGCGCTTCAGGACTTTTTACCCTACGGTGTTCACCAGACCTGAATGCGATCTGCCGGCGATTCATTCATTCCTGCCGATGAACTGCCAGGTCGTCTGGTCGTGGAAGCCATGAAATACGGAGGGGGCGCAATACGTATTCGGCACGCTCACCGCACTGCGGAAAACTCTCCAAAGCCAGCAAATGTTGGTTACCCGGCACGTCTTTGTTCCAAGTAACACCTTCCAAGACGAAATAGCAGCCTTTCCATGCTCATTTGAAAATATCTAACATAAAAATGTCGACTCAGTCCAATGGTTCAAATCATAACTGCGGGTGCAATTCCGGCATTGCCCGGCGTGATCTCCTCAGGCTGTCGGCAGCCGGCATGATGGGGCTGGCCTTCTCGCGACTGCCTGTCATGGCGGGGCCGTTCACGCGAGAGGACTTCGATCGTCTCGTGCCCGCCGACAAAAAGCTATCGCCGGAATGGATCAAATCCCTGTTCGAACGTGGCACGCCGGAAGTCCTGCGTGGCAGCGAACTCAAGTTCGTGGGCATGCCGGTCGGCGGAATCGGCTGCGGCCAAGTCTATCTCGGCGGCGACGGACGGCTGTGGCATTGGGATATTTTCAACAAGGAGATTTCCACCGGAGCGGAGCATTACGCCCATCCGCTCAAGCCGGATTCACCGCTCACGCAAAGATTTTTGCTGAAGCTCGGTGACAAGGTGGTTTCGTTGGACCGCGATGGTTTTACCGACGTGAGTTTCCGTGGCGAATATCCGATCGGCGTCGTGAACTACGCCGATGCGGAAGTGCCGGTCGCCGTGAAACTTGAAGCCTTCTCACCATTCATTCCACTCAATACCGACGATTCAAGCCTGCCGGTGACCATCCTGCAATTCACGCTTCGCAACACTTCAGGCTCGCCGGTCGCGGCAACACTTGCCGGTGAGTTGGGCAATGCCATATGTTTGAACAACCGTAATGCGGACGGTTTGTTGCACAACCGTATTCTCCATAAACCCGGCCTCACGATGCTGCTTTGTTCCGCAGAAAAAACCGCGTCCGTCCCGGCAACCCGGGAAGACATGGTTTTTGAAGATTGGAACAAGGAAAACTATGACGGTTGGAAAGTGGAAGGCACAGCCTTTGGAAATGGCCCCGTCAAGAAATCCGAAATTCCATCCTATCAGGGCGATGTTGGCGGCGACACGGCGCGCGTGGTGAATTCCCACGCTTCCGCCCCCGGCAATTCTGCTGCCGCCAAGGATGGCGCCACCGGCAGGCTGGTCAGCCGCGAGTTCATCATTGAACGGAACTTCATCTCATTCTGGATCGGTGGCGGCAGGGCACGGCCGGAATCGCTCTTCGGGTTGACGTTGTTCGTGGAAGGCCAACCCGTGCGGACCATCGCCGGACAGGACAGCAACCGGATGTCGCTCAGGCGTTTTGATGTCAGAAAGTTCTCCGGCAAAAAGGCGCGGCTGGAAATCCTCGACGACGCAAACGAGGGCTGGGGAAATGTCGGCGTTGGCAGGATTGTCTTTACGGACCGTCAGGGTCAGGTCGGCCCGCTGGAAGAATTGCCGGACTTCGGAACGATGTCGCTCGCGTTGTTAGACGATGCGGACGAAACCAGCGGCGACAAGTCCGCGCCTTTCACGGACACGCTATCCGGCTCGCTCGGCAAATTGCTCACGCTCGCGGCAGGCGAATCCAGGACCGTGACCTTCGTGCTCGCCTGGCATTTTCCGAACTTGTCCCTTGGAGAGAAACATCCTCAGGTCGGGCGGCATTACGCGAAGCGGTTTGATTCGGCGCAGGCGGTGGCGGAATATGTTGCCGGAAATCATACTCAACTCGAAGCCCAGACGAAGCTGTGGCGCGACACCTGGTATGATTCGACGCTGCCGTTCTGGTTTCTGGACCGCACGTTTCTCAACACCTCGATTCTCGCCACCTCGACCAGTTATCGTTTTGAGAATGGACGTTTCTACGGCAGGGAAGGTGTGGGCTGCTGCGAGGGCACCTGCACCAGCGTGTGGTTTTACGCCCATGCAATGGCGCGGCTCTTCCCCGACTTGGAACGGGCCGCTCACGAGATGCAGGACTTTGCCGAGGGCGTCGGCTTCGACCCGGAAACAGGCGGCATCTGGACGCGCGGCGAGTATCGCGGCGACTTCGTGTTAGATGGCCAGGCTGGCAACATCCTTCGCGCCTATCGGGAGCATCAGATGTCGCGGGACGACGCCTTTCTGAAGCGGAATTGGGCCAGGATCAAAAAAGCCACCCAGTGGATCATCCAACAAGACGTCAACAACGATGGAATCATCGAAGGCAGACAATCCACCACATTGGATACCGGCCTGTGGTGGGGCGCGATGTCATGGACGAGTTCGCTTTATCTGGCGGCGTTGCGCGCCGGTGAGGAAATGGCCAGGGAAATGGGTGATACGGAGTTTGCCCGGATCACCAAAGCCATCACGGATGTCGGGGGAAAGAATCTGGTGGATCGTCTCTGGAACGGCGAGTACTTCATCCATAAGCCCGACCGCAGCCATCCGGACAGTTTCATCATAGGCAACGGCTGTCATATCGATCAGGTCTATGGCCAGGCTTGGGCAAACCAAGTCGGCCTTGGACGTATCCTGCCTTTGGCGAATACTCAGTCCGCGCTGCGCTCGATCTGGAAATACAACTTCACTCCGGATGTCGGGCCGTTCCGACGGATGTTCAAGGACGGCCGCTGGTATGCCATGTCTGGCGAAGGCGGCGTCATCATGACGACTTGGCCGCACGGCGACCGTCAGGGGGACTTGGGCTATCTCAACGAGTGCATGAGCGGCTTCGAACATCAGGTGGCGGGACACATGATTGATGAAGGCCTGGTCATGGAGGGCCTGGCCGTCGAGCGCGCCATCCACGACCGCCACCGCGCCTCACGCCGCAATCCTTGGAACGAGATCGAGTGCGGCGACCACTATTCGCGCGCCATGGCCAGCTACGGCGTGTTCATCGCCGCATGCGGATTCGAGCACCACGGGCCGAAAAGCCATATCGGTTTCGCGCCGAAGCTCACGCCGGAAAATTTCAAGTGCGCCTTCACCAGCGCCGCAGGCTGGGGCGGCTACACGCAAAAGTTGGATGGCGGGAAACTTATAGCGGAAATTTCCGTTCGCTGGGGAACACTGAACCTGAAAACCATCGCTCTGGAACATGAATCGGCGGCTTCGGCGGAAGTTCTGCGTGCCGGAAAAGCGGTTGATGCGGGCATGAAGCGCGAGGGCAAGCGGGTTTTGATTACCATGAAAAATCCTGAGGAAATCACCACCGGCGGAAAACTGGAAATCGTGCTGACTTGAATGACCAGCTTCCGGGTGCCACTGAAGCGGGTTTCCCACAACTCTTCACCGGGGTTGAACCGCCGACGGTATGCGGCTAGCCTCCGGCCCTAGCATGTCCGACTGTTGTTCCAACCCGCCGCCCGGCGATGACCACGACCGGCTGGCGAGGCGGCGTTCGTTTTTGAAGCTGACGCCGCCGTCATCCTTGAAGACAGCGCCGCCGCCTTGCTGTGCGCCAACTCCAGTAGCTTCTTGTTGCGGCACGGTTTCCACCGAAAATTCCTGCTGCGGTGGTGAAACGAAGAGCCGCCCGGATTTCCTGCTGTGGGGATCGATGCTTGTGTTTCTAGCAGGTGTGGCGGCGCATTTCGCCCTGCCTGAGGCGCCGCAGCGGCTGGATGTCTTCAGCTCCACCTGTTATGAGATGCTCGTCAAATCGTGGTGGGGCGTGTTGTTCGGGATTGTGGCCGTGGCGGTGATCGGGCGCTTTCCCAAGGAGCTGGTGGCGGCCATCCTCGGCCGCGGTGGCAGCGTGTCCGGGCTGTTCCGGGCGGTGGGCGCGGGCGTGCTGTTAGACATGTGCAACCACGGCATCCTGATGGTTGGCATGGGGCTCTACCAACGTGGTGCGTCGCTTGGCCAGACGCTGGCGTTCCTCATCGCCAGCCCGTGGAACTCGCTCTCGCTCACCCTGATCCTGGCCGCGCTCATCGGCTGGAAGTGGATGCTGCTTTTCGTCGCGCTCTCGATGCTGATGGCACTGGTCACCGGCTGGATCGCCGACCGCCTGGTGCATGCCGGAAAAATCCCGCACAACCCTAACACCGTCACCCTGCCGACCGGATACCGCATGGGTCCGTCAATCATGGAAGTACTGCGGTCGCTCAAACCTGGCGGGAAAAACTACCGCCGTCTCGTCCGTGAGGGACTCTCTGGATCACGGATGGTCCTGCGCTGGATCTTCTTCGGCTTCGTGCTAACAGGCCTGCTGCGGGCCTTTGTGAACGAGGAAACGTTCCAACATCACTTCGGTCCCGGTGCCGAAGGGTTTTTCTACACGCTGCTGGCGACGACGCTGATGGAGATCTGTTCCTGCGGCTCCTCGCCGATCGCGGCGGATCTGATCCTCCGCGCCCACGCGCCGGGCAACGCCTTCCTCTTCCTGATGGGCGGCGCGGCCACCGACTACACCGGCATCATGAGCCTGCGCCAGACCACCCGCTCATGGAAGGCCACCTTCGCCCTACCGCTCATCACGATGCCGCAGGTGCTGCTGGTCGGCTGGCTGATCAATCATTTCGGCAGGTGAGCCGCCCGGCACGGCAACACGCCGTCCGCAATATCGATCCAGCCGCATCGGTCTTGCGCATGATGGGGGAAACCCTAAGCTGCGTGGCAGATGACTGACTCGCCGCACAATCCCCAGAGGAGGCCTTCGTGGTCGCGCACGCTGCTGCGCATCATCATGATTTCCGCAGGGTCGGTGGCCATCCTGCTGCCCGCATGGCTGCCCAACCGGGGTTCCGTCCAGATCAGCACCGGCACCGTCATCCTGCTCCAGGCCGCGCTTCTTGCCGCCGCCGCCACGGTGATGTTCGGCGCGGCTCCCCACGCGGGATATCATCGTCCGGTCTGCCGTGTCTTCGGCCTGGGGCTCGTCGCCGCGTCCATCGACGAGATCGATGATTTCATCTCGGACATCCTTGGCTGGAAATTCCCCGAAACGTGGGTGGTCGGCCTGATCCTGCTCGTCGCGCTCGTCACGGCCCTGCGCCACCGCAAGGCGATGCTCAATTTCATGGCCACGCTCGGCAACCACGCTGGCTCGGGCCTGATCGCCGCTGCGCTGCTGATTATCTATATCTTCAACCACGTGATCGGCAGCACCAAGTTTTGGAAGGCATCGCTCGGCGTCGCCTTTTCACCCACCATTCCGCGGATCTGCAAAAGCTACCTCGAGCTGCTGGCCTGTTATTTCCTGTTCATCGGCGCGCTCGGGCTATCGCTCACCCTCGCCCGGCGCAGGGATCCATCCTGAGCAAACGCCATGTTCCACATCGTCCTGCTGGAGCCCGAGATCCCCCACAACGCCGGGGCTGCGGGGCGCCTCGCGCTCGCCACGGACGCCACCCTGCATCTGATCGAACCGCTGGGCTTCTCGCTCGACGACAAACACGTGCGCCGCACCGGTCTGGACTACTGGCACGACGTGAAACTGGAAGTCTGGAAATCCCTGACGGAAATGCGGGCGGCCGCCGATCCCGCTGCGGCATTCTGGTATCTCAGCACGAAAGCCACCACCACTCCATGGCAGACATGCTTCAAGCCCGGAGACTACCTTGTCTTCGGCCGTGAAACCAAAGGCCTGCCGGAAGAGATCGTCCGCGACGCAGGAGACCACGCACTGCGCATCCCGATGTCACCTGGCGGCACCCGCAGCCTGAACCTTTCCACCGCCGTCGCCATCGTCCTCTACGAGGCCGTCCGCCAGCAGAATCCCGACTGGTGAATCAACGCCACAAGCCATGAACTACAACGCCTCCGTCAGCGACTTCTTCAAGTGTCCGTCCTGGAAGATGAATCTTCTGCTGGGTGCCGTCTCCATCCTCATCCCGATCGTTGGACCAATCGTTCTAACAGGCTGGCTGGTCACCGGGTTCTGGGGGCGCGAGTTCTGGAGCGATCCGTCGGCATTTCCTCCGTTCGATTTCGACCGCTTCGTCAAGTATCTCGAACGCGGCCTATGGCCGTTCCTGGTCAATCTGGTATGTTCGTTGGTGCTGGTCGCCCTGCTGATGGTCATCGCCGTGCCGCTCATCATCGTGGCCGGAGTTATGGATTCGGGGCACGGTCATGGGCAGGGAACGATCGCTGTTGTGGTGATCATGGCGGTCTTCCTGCTGCAGGTCCTGCTGATGCTTTTCTATCAGGTGCTCGTCACTCCGCTGGTATTGCGGGCGACGATCACCCAGGATTTCAAGTCGTCCTTCGATTTCGGATTCGCGAGGGACTTCCTCACGCGGATGTGGAAGGAACTGCTGGCTTCGATGGTGTTCATGCTCGGTCTCGGCCTGTGCATGATGATTCTCATGGTTATCACCTGCTACATCGGCGGCCTTTTCGCCCTCCCGGTGTTGATGTTCAGCCACCACCACATCCAGAAGCAGCTCTATCAGATTTATCTCAGCCGTGGCGGAGCCGCGGCTCCGGCCAGCCCGAAGCTCCGGGACGCGCCGCCACCCCTGACTCCCGCCTGACCCGATGGAACCTTTCAAGAACGCCTTTTCCTATCAGAATGCCGGCCGCATCGCGGTGTGCCTGAAGCGGGCGCATCCGGGGTTCTCCATCCCACGGTTCAACAAGGGGCTCGAGGAGGCGCTGGAACCGCTGGAGCTGAAACAACGCATGCATCTCATCGCGGACCGCATCGAGGCGGGACTGCCCGCGCAGCCGCCGGTGATGTTTCCCATCCTGGTCCGGACGCTGGCCGCCGATGAAAACGACAGCCGCGGCCTGCGCGGGTTCCTGGTCTGGCCTCTAACGGAAATCGTCGCGCGCAGGGGGCTGGATCACTTCGATGTGGCGATGTCGGCCTTGTGTGAGATGACGAAATGTTTCACCGGTGAGTTCGCCATCCGGCCGTTTCTGCGGCGTCATCGCGATCGCACGCTGGCGCAACTGCTGGCGTGGTGCGCGCACCCGGACGAGCATGTGCGCCGGCTCGTCTCCGAAGGCAGCCGGCCGCTGCTGCCGTGGGGCGGCAATCTAACCGAATTGCTGGAACCGCCTCATCCCACGCTCGCGCTGCTGGAAAAACTCCACCGCGATCCCAGCGACTACGTGCGCTTGTCCGTCTCGAACCATCTCAACGATTTCAGCAAACACCGTCCCGCGCTGGTGATCGGGACGCTCGCCCGCTGGCGCGGCGAATCGCCCGACGACGCGCGCTTGGTGAAACTCTCGCGCCACGCCTGCCGCACCCTGCTCAAGGCGGGCCACCCCGGCGCGCTCGAACTCCATGGTTTCGGCTCCGCCAGGGCGCTCGAGCTGGTAGCATTCGTTCTAACAAAGAATACCGTGAAACTCGGCGGTCGGCTTGAATACCGTCTCGCCATCCGTAACGCGTCGAAGCGTCCGCTCAGAGTGATGTTCGATTACGCCATCCACCACCGCAAAGCCAACGGCACGCTCAGCCCGAAGGTTTTCAAAGGCCGCACAAGGGAACTTGCCGCGGGTGAGTGCTGGGAAATCACCGGCAGCCACTCGTTCAAGCCGGTCACCACCCGAGTCTATCATTCCGGCGTCCACGGCTTCGAGCCGCGTTTGAACGGCAGGACGTTTCCTCCGCTGGAGTTCGTCCTGAAAATCTAACAACGCGATTACGCGCTGCGGCGGAATCAATGCACCACCGGCTGGGGGTTGAATCGGTTGGCCACTTTGGGTGGCACGTTGTTGTTGGCCACCCAGTTCCGCACGGCGTCGGCGTCGCGTTTCGCCCACTCGCCGAGCATGCGGAAATACAATTTGTTGCGCTGCTCGGGATCGGAGATGCCTTGGATCCATGCGGCGGATTGCTCGGGGGACCGGTAATCGCAGCTCCAGACGAATTCCTCCACCACGCTGTCGTAGTTTGGAATACCGTTGAGGGTGGAAACCCACTGGGCGGTGCCGGGAATGTCCTTGCTGGACATGGGAACGAGGACGCCGCGCGCGGCTTCGGCCTGCGCTTCGGGACTGAGCTTGCGCACCCAATCCGCAGCCTGGCCGGAGTCCTGTTTCGCCAACGCCTCGCCCACGCGACGGGCGCTGTGCATCTGGGCGTCCGTATCCGACAGGGAGGCGAGCCAGGTGGCGGCCTGCCCGGCATCCTTTTTGGCAAGGCGGTTGGCCACGGATTCGATGAATCCCTCACGGAGTGCCGGATCCTGGATGGTTGCCGGATAAGCCATCGCCGTATCCGCCCCCTGCATGAAGAGAGCGCGGGTGATGGCATCCACGGCGTCCGAGCGTTCGCGGCTCGCGGGCATGGATGCGGCAAGCTCGGAGGCGTGCGCGATGTCATACGCGGCAAGTCCGCTGATGACCGCCGCCAGATAGGGATTCGGCCCTTTCCCTTCATGGTGTTCCAGCGCCCAGCGCTCTGCCGCTGCGGCATCGTTTCCGGCCCATGAGGAAAGCAACACGGCCATCGAGTTGCCGTTGTCTTTTTGTTTGGAGGTGTAATCAAGCGCACCCAGCGGGTCGGCCTTGGCCCAGCCGCGCAGGATGATGTCATAATCACCGCGCGAATCCGCGAAGTGGTTCGTGTCGTGGTATTTCTCCGCCACCGCCGCAAACTCCGCAGGACCGAGGCGGTCGATCAACTCCAGCAAGCGGGCCTGGCGCTCCAATGGATCGGCAATCCGGACAATATCCTCAAGGCGGCGGGATGGGGTTTCCCCTGCTTTGGCAGCGGGCGGCTTTTCGTGACGATCACGCTGGGACGAAGAACGCGTGTCCGCGCCCTGCTCGAAATCCGCATGTGCCGATGACCCGCGGGCGACCGTTGATGCGTCCGCAGCCGCGCCATTCATTCCGGCTTTTGGATGGATGGCGATGAAGGCGACAAGACCACCGCAGACAAAGACCGCGCCATGCGTGATGAGGAGATTGCGTGTTTTCATGAGCGTTACCGATCCATACGCCCGATCCACAGCCCGTGTATCGGTCAATTCAAATGACCCGGGAAACCACCGCCACATGTTTGGAGCGAACTCCATCCCGCATCACGAGAGCAGCTTGCCAAGATGGCGGGCAAGCGTCGCGCCCAATGCCTTGACGCGTGCCTGTTGTTTCTCGTCGATGAGCGAGCCGTCTTCGCGGAATGCCTCGTAAGCCTTGCTGAGCGTGAGTTGGTCCGGCAGCACGGTGATGCCGATGTTGCCGAGAATCGAGCGCAGGTGCACCAGACCACGCAGGCCGCCCAGCGCGCCGGGCGAGGCCGCGCACAAGGCCGCGGACTTGCCGGTCAGCGCGGAAACCATTGGTTCGTCCTCGCTGTCCGCGCGTGAAACCCAGTCGACGGCATTCTTCAACGCGGCGCTGATGGAACTGTTGTATTCCGGTGAGGCGATGATCAGGCCGTCGTGCTCACGGAACAGAGCCTTGAGCCGGACCGCGGCTTCGGGTTTGCCGGACGCCTCTTCCAAATCCTGATCAAACAATGGCAGCGGGAAATCCCGCAAGGCGATGAGCGTGACTTTCGCGCCTGCCTCGCGGGCACCGTCCGCAGCGATGGCGGCGAGTTTCTGGTTATACGAATCGCGGCGCAGACTGCCGCCGAAAACGAGGATGCGTGGGGTTGTGGACATGATCCACCGACTCTAACCGGAAATCGGCGTCTGGCAAATCACGTCTGCGGAATGCGGGAACCCGTGGCGACCTGCACTCATGGAAGATCCGGCCAAGGCATTGGTTTCCAACAGCCCGCCAGCGTGTCGACGCTTTTTGCGTTCCCTCCGCACGGTTCCTGCTTAGAAGTGTCTGCCCATGACCCGCGAACACGAAAGACTGGCCGAGGAAAAGGCCGGGGAGAAGAACTGGCGTCGCTGGGGACCGTTTCTGAGCGAGCGCCAATGGGGCACCGTGCGCGAGGATGATTCGGACCATGGCAACAGTTGGGCCAGCTTCCCGCACGACCACGCGCGCCGTCGCGCCTACCGCTGGGGCGAGGACGGCTTGCAGGGGTGGACGGACCGCCAGTGCCGCCTGTGTTTCGCCCCCGCGTTGTGGAACGGACAGGACACGATCCTCAAGGAGCGGCTGTTCGGCCTCGGCGGAAACGAGGGCAACCACGGCGAGGACGTGAAGGAATGTTACTACTACCTCGATTCCACTCCCACCCATTCCTACACCAAGGCGCTCTACAAGTATCCACATGCCAGGTATCCCTACACCGAGCTGCGCGAGGAAAACCAACGGCTCGGTCGCACCGGACCGGAGTGGGAACTCGCGGACATGGGCATGTTCAACGAGGGCCGTTATTTCGACGTCGTCCAGGAAGTGGCGAAACGTTCGCCGGAAGACCTGCTGTGGCGCATCACCGTGACCAACCACGGCAAGGCGGCCGCACCCGTCCACGTGCTGCCGCAGTTGTGGTTCCGCAACGTCTGGAGCTGGGGCGAGCACCGCGAGAAGCCGAACGTGAAACCCTTCATCAAGCGTGACGGCCACGGCCTCAGCGCATGGCATGAAACACTCGGTGAATACCGCTTCATCGCTGGTTCGCCGGACCGCCATCCGCAGACGCGCTGGCTGTTCACGGAGAACGAGACGAATTCGGAAAGCTTCGGCGGTGCGCCCAACGTCACGCCGTTTGTGAAGGACGCCTTCCACCGCCACCTCGTCAAAGGCGAGAAACGCGCCGTCTCGCCGCATCCGACCGGTACCAAGGCGGCGGCCCATTTCCGCTTCATCGTGCCAGCGGGGAAATCCGTCACCATCCGCTGCCGTCTTCACGCTGCGGACGAAACAAACGGCCTGACGGATTTCGAGGACTTCGATGAAACCTTCGCGCGCTGCATTGCGGAGAGCGATGCGTTCTACGAGGAGATCATTCCCAAGGACATCTCCGCTGACGAACGGCTCATCTGCCGCCAGGGCTATGCCGGCTTGCTGTGGACCAAACAGTTCTTCCACTACGTCGTCGAGGACTGGCTGCTATGTGGCGCCACCCAGCCGCCGTCACAGGCACGGCTCAAGGGCCGCAACTCGGATTGGCAGCACTTCTTTGCGCGGGACATCCTCTCCATGCCGGACAAGTGGGAATACCCGTGGTTCGCCGCATGGGACACCGCCTTCCACATGATCCCCTTCGCCACCGTGGATCCGGATTTCGCCAAAAACCAACTCCTGCTCCTGCTGCGCGAGTGGTACATGCACCCGAACGGCCAGCTCCCCGCCTACGAGTGGAATTTTTCCGACGTGAATCCGCCCGTCCATGCCTGGGCCGTCTGGCGCGTCTATAAAATCTCCGATGCCAAGGGTAAACGCGACCTGCTCTTTCTCGAACGCTGCTTCCAGAAACTCCTACTCAACTTCACCTGGTGGGTCAACCGCAAGGACACCGAGGGTCGCCATGTTTTCGGCGGCGGATTCCTCGGGCTGGACAACATCGGCGTCTTCGACCGCTCGCAGTCGCTTCCCGGCGGCGGCCGCCTCAACCAAGCGGACGGCACCGCGTGGATGGCCTCGTTCTGCCTCACCATGCTCGCCATGTCACTGGAGCTGGCTCTTGTTAGGCCCGCCTACGAGGACATCGCCTCCAAGTTCTTCGAGCACTTCGTCAACATCTGCGACGCCATCAACTCCCTCGGCGGCACCGGCCTGTGGGAAAGCGAGGACGGCTTCTATTACGACCAACTCATCATCAACCACGCCCAGCCGATTCCGCTACGCATCCGCTCGCTCGTCGGCCTGCTGCCGCTCTGCGCCGTCACCGTGCTCAAGCAGAAGACCATCGACGCCCTGCCCGGCTTCCGCAAACGCATGGAATGGTTCCTCGTCAACCGCCCGGACCTCCTCAAATACATCACCGCACGCCGCGTGAAGGGCGAGAACAATCCCGGCCGCTGCCTGCTCGCCATCCCTTCCGAGTCCCGCCTCCGCAAGTGCCTCGCCTACATGTTCGATCCCAAGGAGTTTCTATCCGATTTCGGCGTGCGCTCGCTCAGCAAGGCCCACCTCGGGAAACCCTTCGTCTTCGAACACCTCGGCCAGCGCCACGAAGTCCCCTACACTCCCGGCGAGGCCACCACCGACATGTTCGGCGGCAACTCCAACTGGCGCGGCCCGATCTGGTTCCCCACCAACTTCCTCATCATCGAGGCCCTCGAAAGATATCATTACTTCTACGGGGACAGCTTCACCGTCGAGTATCCCACCGGCTCCGGAATTCAACACACCCTGCGCGAGATCGCCATCGATCTCTGCGACCGCCTGCTCTCCCTGCTCCTCCCGGACCCAAACGGCTACCGCCCCTGCTTCGGCAGCGCCAAACGCTACACCGACCTGCCGGACTGGCAGAACCTCCTGCTCTTCCATGAATACTTTCACGCCGAAACCGGCGAAGGCCTCGGCGCCTCCCACCAGACCGGCTGGACCTCCCTCGCCGTCCGCCTTGTTAGGGAACGCAGGGAAAAACTCCAGCACGCGCCGATGCGGTGAGACATGTTTGGCCGGCGGAGATGTTAGTGGGATGGTGCCGCTGCTTTCGACGCCTTGCCATCCCTGTCTGCATGAATTGGCTTCCGCTTCCTGGCATGAGCCGGCGCGGTCTTTTCTTCGGCAATCCAATCGCCGCGACACCAATGTCCCTGCTCATGCTCCACTTTCTCCACCACCATTTTCGTCGCTGAAACTTTCAGGAAAACCCGGTGGATCAACGGATCTTTACCCGTGAACAAGGGCCCTGCGGAATAGAAAATGCCATAAATCAGCCGTCCCTTGGAATCCCAGCCTTCGACTGTAAACCCTTCGCTCTTTCCGCAATCTCCGGTGGGTTCGGGGAAGCCCGTCATCGTCTTGTAATCCGGGAAATCGACGGATACAAACTTCGCATTCTTGTTCAGAACATAGACTTCCGAACTGGTAAAGTGGCGATCATCAATCGCGACGCCAAACGCGCGGGAGTCCTGTCGCCACGTCACGTGCACGTGCTCACGAAGCGGTCTTTCATCATCGCCAACCGTGCCAAAATACCCGATTGAGATCAGGATTCTCCGGGTCTTCTTGTCAGTAATCTCAATCCTCGGATCATCGCCTCCTTGCCCCTCAGGAATGATCGTCGGATCGCGGTCCACATCCATCACCGCACACAACTTCCCATCGGGCGAATCCGATCCGGGCACCGGAATGACATCCGCTTTGGCGGCAACCGCGGAAATGGCAAACATCACGAGTGCCATCCTCATCTTCCCGATATAACAGTTCATTGATTTATTGAAAATGCTACAGATCCGGACAGCCCTCGCAAGCAGCATAATGGAATTCACGAATTGAAAATCCATCCCATCATGCCGGAGGCATGAAAGCCAGTAGCCGGTGGTTGAGCAAAGCGACACCACCGGATTGCCGAACCCAGAGGAATCACGCACCCTGGCAAGGGTGCTAGCAAACGCCACTCCGGCTGGCATCCCTCCGGGATGCGGACATCACGCGAGACATCCATCCGGTGGTGTCGCTTCTCAACCACCGGCTACTGGCCGCGATGCCTCCGGCATCATGAGATCCGGATTTGCGATTTTCCATACGACCCATGCCGTATGGCATGAAAGACTCCGTTTTACGACTGGCCATCCGATCATGCCGGAGGCATGAAAGCCAGTAGCCGGTGGTTGAACCCGCACAGCGGGTGACACCACCGGATTCCAGACCCAGAGGAAACACGCACCCTGGCAAGGGTGCCAGCCAGCGCCGTCATGTCTTCCACCCATACCTGCCTGCTCTATCACATCATCTTTGCCACCAAGAACCGTGAGCCGCGACTCGCCAGCGAATGGCGCGGCCAACTCCATGATTACATGGGAGGAGTTGTGCGGGGACTCGATGCCCAACCGCAGGGCGTGGGCGGTGTCGCGGATCATGTGCACCTCATGGTATCACTCAAGCCCACTCATTGTCTGTCAGATTTCATGCGGGAGTTGAAAAAATCCTCCTCGTCATGGATCCGGGATCAGCCGGGCAATCGGGATTTCGCTTGGCAGGAAGGTTATGCCGCCTTCACCGTCAGCGCCTCATCAAAAAACGCCGTCAGGCAATACATCGCCGGACAGGAAGAACATCATCGCAAAAAATCCTTCCGTGAGGAACTCGTCGAGTTCCTCAGGAAATCCAGCATCGAATACGACGAACGCTATCTGGATTGATCGCCCGCCCGGCTGGCATCCCTCCGGGATGCGGACATCACGCGGGACATCCATCCGGTGGTGTCGCTTCGCTCAACCACCGGCTACTGGCTGCGATGCCTCCGGCATCATGATGCTCACGTTCAGCCATTCTTCGTAGCACGCCAGTTTGAGTTGCGAAAAATACCACAACTTCCGGCTCCATCCCATCACCCGAGATAGCGATGGATTCCGGCGGCGGCCTTGCGGCCGTCCCGCACGGCATGCACGACGAGGCTGGGCCCGCGCACCACGTCGCCGCCGGCGAACACACCGGGGATGTTGGTCCGCTGTTCGGCGTCCACTTTGGTGGCTCCCCAGTCGTTCACCTCGATTTCTGATAGATCGCTTTCCGGCGGGAACGGCACGGGATCGAAACCGTAGGCGATGAGCACCAGGTCCGCCGGCAGAGTGAATTCCGAGCCGGCCACCGGGCGTGGTTTGCGCCTGCCCGAGGCATCCGGTTCGCCGAGCTCCATGCGGACGCAATGGACTGCGGTCACCTCGCCGTTGGCATTGCCTTCGAGTGAAAGAGGATTGGTTAGAAACATGAACCGCGCGCCTTCCTCGACGGCGTTGGCGTATTCTTTTTTCGAGCCAGGCATGTTTTCCAGATCCCGGCGGTAGGCGCAGACGGTGTCCGCCGCGCCACAGCGGATAGCGGTGCGCAGGCAGTCCATCGCCGAGTCACCGCCGCCCAGCACGACGACGCGTTTGCCTCTAACGTCCACCGGCGGCAGGCCGAGGGCGATGGGCGCGTTTTTCTGTGCGAGAAACGGCAGCCCCTGAAGCACGCCTTTCAAATCCGCGCCCGGCACGTCAAGCGGCTTGGCTTTCAACGCGCCGATGCCGAGAAAGACCGCTGAAAAATCAGCCCGAAGCTGCGCCAGGGTGATGTCCCTGCCGACCGTCACGCCGGTTTTGAACTCCACTCCCTGATTGCGCAGAATGTTCACGCGCCGTTCCACGATTTCCTTTTCCAGCTTGAAGGCCGGGATGCCGAAGAGCAGCAGCCCGCCGGGCATCATCTGGCTTTCAAACACAGTCACC
>CANBTO010000028.1 GCA_947372405.1 Verrucomicrobiaceae bacterium | reverse complement strand
CGATCCTCCTACACAAGGTCGAATTGTTCGGAGACGCCCGGCAAAAACGCGGCCCCTTCGTGGACAAGTTCGGCCAATACAACGGTGCCGACTGGCCCGGCAAACTGCATGACGAAGCCGAATTCGCCGGGCGCATGAAAGCGGAGTCGGCAGACCTAACAGAGCACCCTTCCATCGCCGGACGCGATCGTTGGGGCGGCTGGGCGGACGGACCGACCTTGCAGGCCACGGGCAGGTTTCGCACGGCCAAGCATGATGGAAAATGGTGGTTCGTGGACCCGGACGGCAAACTGTTCTGGTCCAACGGCATCACCTGCGTCGGCGCCAGACAGGTTTCACGCATCAAGGACCGGGAAGCGTTTTTCGAATGGCTTCCGGGCCCGGAAGACCCGCTCGGCCGGTTCTATACGAATCCCGGCATGCGCAATGCCGCAGTCAACTTCCTCGAAATGAACCTGAGCCGGAAATACGGCGAGAATCATGTGGTGAAATTCCACGAAAACAACATGCGGCGTTTCCAATCATGGGGAATCAACACCGTTGCCAACTGGTCCGATCTCAAGAACATCGCGCCGCTCCACGCCGTTCCCTATACCGTCCATGCTTCGTCCCGTTCGAAGATGTTCGCGGCCGCCGAAACCATGGAGGCCGGCGTGATGAAGCAGAAGTATTTTCCAGACGTCTTCGATCCCGGCTTTGCACTAGGCCTCGAAGAGGAAATCCGGACCTACGCCCTGGCCTACAAGGATGATCCGTGGCTGCTGGGCATCTTCATCGACAACGAGCTGCGCTGGGCCAGCGGCGATCCGGTTGGAAACCCGGAGAACCTGGAACGCGTCAGCGCCAACGCATTCATCAATGACGGAAGCTTCCCGATCAAACAGACGCTGGTCAAGGCGCTGCAGGACAAGTTCACCACCACCGACGCGCTCAACAAGCTGTTAGGAACCAGCTTCGGCGGCTGGGAGGAGTTGCTGCCTCCAGTTAAATTCACCCCGAAGCAGCGGAAGGCCGGGGCCGCCCTTTTCGCGGAACTCGACACGCGGATCGCGGATCAATATTTCCGCACGGCCAGCGAAACCATCCATCGCATGATGCCCGGCGTGCCTTACCTTGGCTGCCGTTTCAGCAACTGCAGCGAGGAAGTCGTGAAAGTCGCGGCGAAATACTGCGACGTGGTTTCGTTCAACATCTATAACGATCTTCCCGAAGACCGCATGGCCGACGAGTTGTCCGCCAAATATGATTTCCCGGCGATGGTCGGCGAGTTCCACTTCGGCGCTCTCGACCGCGGCATGTTCCATCCGGGCCTGCGCAAGGCGGAGAACCAGGCGGACCGCGCCGCCAAATACACGGCTTATCTCGAACAGGCGGCGCGAGGTTCATGGTGCGTCGGTGCGCACTGGTTCCAGCTTGTGGACCAACCCTTGACCGGCAGGGATGACGGCGAGAACTACGGCGTCGGCTTCCTCACCGTCACCGACACGCCTTATCCGGAAATGATCGACGCCGCCCGCAAGTTCAACAAGGAACTCTACCGGATCCGCGGGGAAAAGTAAGCGGGCTCGGGTTGCAGTTGCCAGCGGGCGGCTTTTCTGAACGATTCATCCCACATGAACCTCCTCCACGGTGACTGCCTGAAAGTCCTGCCCACCCTGATGGCAGGCAGCATCGATCTGGTCGTCACCTCGCCGCCCTACAACCTCGGGATTTCCTACAAGACCTTCAAGGACACCGCGCCGCGCGAGGAGTTTCTCACCTGGTGCCGGGCCTGGGCCGCTGAGGTGAAGCGCGTGATGACCGACGACGCCTCGTTCTTCCTCAACGTCGGCGCGGCACCGGCGAACCCGCTGATGCCGCATCAACTGATCCTCGCTCTAACCGATGGCGCGGAGCCGTTGTTCGTCCTGCAGAACACCTTCCACTGGATCAAGTCCATCACCATCGAGACCACCAAGGGCGAGCAGATCAGCGCCGGGCATTTCAAGCCGATCAACTCGAAACGCTACGTCAACGACTGCCACGAATACATCTTCCATCTAACCAAGACCGGCACCGTCGAGCTCGACCGCCGTGCGGCGGGAGTCCCCTATCAGGACAAGTCCAACATCGCGCGCTGGGGCCACACCGGCGGCGCGGACCTGCGTTGCCGCGGCAACACTTGGTTCATCCCGTACGAAACCATCAACTCCCGCGACAAGGACCGCCCGCATCCCGCCACTTTTCCCGTCGCGCTGGTCGAGCAATGTGTCCGCCTCCACGGCAAGGGCACGGCCACCCGCTTGTTGGATCCCTTTCTCGGCATCGGCACCTCGGCCGTCGCCGCATGTCGGCAGAGCATCGAAAACTTCACCGGCATCGAACTGGACGCGCATTACCTCGATACGGCCAAAGAGAGAGTCCAGGCGGAAGGAGACCGTGGCGCGGACGAACTGCCGCTGGGCATCTGATGCGAACACTTCGGGGGCTTGGCGGCAGATCCATCACTATCTTCTGGCCGCCCGAACGGCCGGTGTCACAGCTCAATTGCTCGTCACCTTGATTTTCGCCACGTCCTTGCTGTTGCCGGTGTTGGAGGTCGAGGAAATGGAGAGTTCGCGGCGTTGGCCTGTCAGGGTGGTCGTGGCCTTGATTCTTGCCGTCAACCGCCGAATCACTCCGGGATTCAGCGTGCCGGTTATGAAGGTTCCTCCCACTACGGCCGCGGTCACATCCTGGCCTCCACTGAAATACGTCACCGAGAACAACCCGTTGCCAGGCGTGCCGCGCACGGTGAAGGAGTCCGGTTGGGCTCCATCGTTCTGAATGCCGATGATGTAACTCTTCACGCCACCTCCATGGCGGATCGTTGCGATTTCGACCTGGCCGATACCGGTCAGATTGTACTTGTCGTTGCCTGTGGGCACGCTGGAACTGGTGCCCAGCCGGGTGTCCGCCTGCGGCAACGACAAATAGCGTATCGCGGTCACCACATTGGTGGATCCGTTGTAGTTCTGGCCGGCGACAACAATCCGACCATCTTCCTGAATGCTGACCGCCGAGGCGCTGTCGCTGCTGCCGATCGGCGTCGTCACGATCCCACCCGAGCCGAAGGATCGGTCAAGTCCACCGCCGGAATGATAACGCGTCACCACGATTTTCCCCGAACCGGTCCCCGCGCACACGATTTTCCCGCTGGCTTGCACCGCCACGCCGAATGCCTGTCCGTCACCGCTACCGAAACTTGTTGTCAATCTCCCGTCGCCGCTAAACGTCGTATCGAGTGCGCCGTTGGGCAGGTAGCGGGCGACTCCGAAGAAATCCCGCGTCCCGTTGTTGACTCCACCTGCGACGATGATTTTACCACTTGGCTCGATCGCCACACCGTAAGCGACATCGATGAATCCGCTGAAGACCGTGGTCAGCTTGCCATCGCCGCTGAAGCTCGTATCCAGAGCACCGGCAGTGGTATAACGGGCCACGGCGAAATTCCGGTTGCCAACACTGTCCACCGACTCCCCGGCAACGACGATTTTCCCGTTACTTTGGATTGCGACACAGTTCGCATCGTCGTGGCTGGCACGGATCGGAGTAATCACCTTGCCATCTCCGCTGAAGCTGCTGTCCAGGGAACCATTGGGGTTGTATCGCGCGACGGCGAAGTCGTAGTTGGGTCTGATGCCGCCGACTGTGTCGGACTTGCCGACCACGACGATTTTTCCGTCGGACTGGATGGCCACCCCTTTGGCGACGTCGTTGAATGGAGCAAAGGCAGAGGTGTTGTCGAAATTCGTGGTGACCATGCCGTCGCCGCTGAACGAGGTGTCCGGCGTGCCGTTGGCATTGTAGCGAAGAACGAGAAAATCGCTTTCCGCTCCGTTGTTGGTGTACCCGACGACGACGATTTTACCATTGCTTTGAATGGCGACTCCGGTGGCGTTGTCCTCCGCGGGGCCTACGGTTTTGGTGACGATTCCACTGCCGCCAAATGAGGCGTCAGGCGTGCCGTTCGCGTTGAGGCGCATGACGAAGACGTCATAGTTTATGGCGTTGAAGTATTGCCCGACGATGACGATCTTGCCGTCGTCCTGGATTGCCATGGCATTGCCATAGGCACCGCCACCGATGTTGGCGGTGGCGATCCCATCGGAGTCAAAGGAAGTGTCGAGCGCTCCTGAAGCGGCCCGGAGGCTGCCGGTTTGAAGCGTGATGAGGACCGCGAGTATTGCCGCGACGGTCGGTTTCATTAGGCGGAGCGAGGTTTTCATGGTTGCCGTGGGGGTTGATGAAGCAGGTGGTCTGACGGAAAGGCGGATCTTTTCCTCAAACCATCAAGGTCATAACAAAATTAAGCGAGTGCCCTGTGACAAGCGCAATCTGCTGCTCCAGCCAATCGAGACGCGAATCCAGAGGGTGTGGAAATGCCGCTCACGCATGGGAGCCATGGCCGGGCGGGGGCATCTCCGCTTCGCTCCGGTTGTGGTTCATTTCACTTTCCAGGTGGATAGCAAAGTGGAGCAGGCACCGAGAATCTCGCTAATCCTGCGAATCTTTGGAAGAGAAGCCGAAAGGCTCCCTCTTTGCCTTTTCTTCAATATTTGGAGATTCGCAAGATTCGCGAGATTCGCGGTGCCCTCAACTTCTTCATGCCGGGCTCGCGTCAATCAAGCAACGTCCCTGTGGAGATCGGCCAGGGGGATGGTGATGCCGGCTTCGGGGAGATCGAGGAAGACGTGCGCGTTGGCCGGGGTGGGTATTGACTGGGATGACGGGCAGGACGACCACACTCCTTGAAGATCGACGGTCATAGACGCGCCGCTACATTGATGACCGCAGGCTGATGGAAGCACAGCTCCCCGCTTGCTTTTTGGTGCCGCAATTTCCAGCCTGCACGGTGTCACCCGACAGACCTTCCCCACAACACCCTCCATCAGTCATTGCCGAAATGAAGTATCCTCCCCATCTCACGCCCGGTGACAAGGTTGTGATCATCTCGCCTGCCGGCAGGATCGACCGGCAGGTGGTGGAACACGGAGCCATGCTTCTCCGGCAGCGGGGATACAAGGTGGAGATTGGCAGGCACGCGTTCGGTGAGGACGGGGTGTTTTCGGGAAGTGATGTGGAGCGCGCGGCGGACATGCAGCAGGCTTTGGATGATCCGTCCGTCAAAGCGGTCTTCTTCTCGCGCGGTGGATACGGTTCGGTTCGAACCCACGAGCGGCTGGACTGGACTTCGTTTTTCGAAAACCCGAAATGGCTGGTGGGTTTCAGTGACATCACGGTGTTTCACTCGTGGCTTTCGCGCAGCAGGACCGCATCCGTCCATGGCGTCATGACTTCGATGTTCGGGAAACATGACAAGCCGACCGGGAGCTTCCTGCGGATGATGGGTTTGCTGGAAGGAGAAAGATCCGGGGGTGTGCTGCCTGCGCACGCGTTGAACCGGACGGGCAGCGCGTCGGGTGTTCTGACGGGCGGCAACCTGTCGGTGATCCAGAGTTTGAGAGGCACGCCACTCGACCTCAGACCGAAGGGAAAAATCCTGTTCATCGAGGACATCAACGAGCAGCTCTATCACATCGACCGGATGATGCGGAATCTCAAAGCGGGGCGTGTTCTCGAACAACTCTCCGGGTTGATCGTCGGCCATTTCACGGGGATGAAGGAAGGATCGGCACCTTATGGCCGGACGGCATGCGAGATCATCAGGGAGGCGGTGGAGGATTATTCTTATCCCGTGGTTTTCGGATTTCCGGCAGGACATGAACTTCCGAACGAACCTTTGCTGATGGGAGGAAGGATCACTCTGGATGTTTCCGGCGACGGATCGCGGATCAAATATCATAACAGATAACTTGACTTGTCATCATAACATCGAAGGCTTCGAGGAACCCGTCCATGGCAAACACCGAATCCTCCGCCACGGTAGGGCGCAACCCGTTGCACCGGTTCGTGCCCTTCGGCGTGCGGGTCTTCATCCGCAGGCGGCTGCGTGACTGGCAGGATTTCCGCTCGCCGGACCGGATCGCCCGCAGTCGCGGCAGTGCCGCTGATTATCCGGTTCTGGTTTCGGAAAAGTCCTCGCCGCTCAAGCGCGAGGTTGCCGGCTCGCTCTCCGCACACACCGTCGAAAAGACCCGCAACCTCGAACTCGGCGCGGCCAGACTCAACGGCCTGGTGATCATGCCCGGCGAGGTGTTTTCCTTCAACCGCACCATCGGCCCGTCCACGCGCCGCCTCGGTTATCTGCCGGCGCTGGAGTTCCGCGACGGGGAAACGGTCACCGCCGTCGGCGGCGGGCTATGCCAACTGGCGAATCTCATCGTGCTGTCCGGCATCGAGACGGGGATGGAAATCATCGAGCGCCACCGCCACTCGCTGGATCTGTTTCCGGACGCGAACCGCACGGCCCCCTTCGGCTGCGGGGCCACGGTTTTTTACAACCATGTGGACCTGCGGTTGCGCAACACCCTGGATTTCCCGCTGCTGCTTGAAGCTTCGGTTGATCCACCCCTTTGCCGGGTGGCCATCCGCAGCGCGAGCGCAATGCCGTTCCGTTGCCGGATGATCGAAACCGATCATGAGTTCGTGAAGGTTTCGGGCGTGGTCCGCAGGCGCAACAAACTCTGGCGTGAATACGAAGACGGCAGTGGTAAGCGCCGCGAGTTGTTATGTGACAATGACTGCCGGGTGGTCTATCCGGCCGAGCATCTGGTCACCCGGGAGGAAAACCCATCCGCTTAGTTTTCGACGCTCCACATCACACTTCATGAACTGGAAACTCAAATCACTCGTCCGCCGGACACTGACCGCCGCACCCGGCGGCCACCAACTCTATCGCTGGCTCACCGCCAAGGTTCTCGGCACACAAGCCGGGATGGCGACAAAGTGGTTCCGAGTGTTTCCCAACCACCTCGCTGTCACGCAGCGTCACTTCGGCCCGCAGGCACGAGACGTTTCGATGTGGTGTTTCAACTGCGGCGCCACATCCGCTCCGGCTTACGCCATGGCGGTGGCCACGGATCGCCCCGGCTTGCTAACAGACGCGGACGACCGGATGAGCGGCCGCTATCTGGGCGTTTCAAAACGCCTGCTGTCGGAGAAAGGTCCGGTGTTGGCGGGACTTTCCTCCGCACCGGCGGGCCGGGTGGAATCGCTGTTGAACAAACTTCCCGTCACCGGAGATCCGCTGGGAGTCATGAAGGAGATCGGCATGACCTATTCGGCGGATCACACCATCGCGATGGAGGCACCGTGGCGCGGCAACATCGGACTGATGTTTTCCACCGGCGTCATGGAACATTACACGCCGGATGAACTTGAGCAGTGGATGGAAATGGTCAAACAGGCGATGCGTCCCGACGGAGTCCTCAGCCATGTGGTGGATCACCGCGATCATCGCTGGCACGCGGACAAGTCGATTTCCCCGTTACTCCAATACACCTTGTCCGAGGACGAATTCGGGCAGGTGATGGGAAACTCTCTGGACTACCATAACCGCTGGCTGCGGAGCGATTGGGTCCGGTTTTTCGAAGCGCACGGATACGTAGTGGAATGCCGCACGGTCCATGCAAACACACCCGATCTCGTGCAGATCGAACGCGGCAGGCTGGCACCACGCTACCAGCACGCGGATGATTCCGACCTTGAATCGCTCGTCACGCATTTTTCGGCCATCCCGCGCTGAGGCATGCCTGCGAACTTTCTGTAACGATCTCTATCAAAGCGAGAAGTTCACCTGCACGACGACATCGACCGTATCAGACGGGCCGAGCGAGGGGGATTTGGAAAAGGTCCACGAACGCGCGGCATCGACCGCGGCCTGATCGAGCTCGGCGTGGCCGCTGCCATGATAAACTTTCGCCGATGCGGCGGTGCCATCGCCACGCACCCGGATGAGAACCGCGACCCTGCCGGTCGTGCGGGCTGCCTTCGCGGCGGACGGGTAGCGGGGTGCCGGGGATGAGATCAGCTTGGGCGGCGCAACGACCGGGCTTTTGCCAGCCGGCGAACTGCCGCGTCCCACGCCTTTGCTTTTGCCTTCATGTTTGCCTTCGCCCGCCAAGGAACCTTTGCCGGATGAATTGGAAAAATCCGGTGATTCACCCAGTGCGGGTTCCAATGAGGACGCGAGACTCGTTTGCGCGTCGGTGGTTTTCTGCAACACGGGTTCCAATGGAGGGATCTCCGCCACATCCGGAATTACAATCCTGCTCTCCCGGTTCCGGGCCACAAGTACCGGCAGCGAATGGGATCGAGGCGCGGCCTCACTGAGTGAAGACCGAGACACCGGGAACATCTGGAAGTCCACGCCTTCCCCCGAGGAGGAGCCACCCGTAGAACCCTGGCCGCCGTATTGCACCAGCGTGACTGTACATGCGGCGGCGATCAGGCAGCCGTGGAAGAGGAGCGAACCTAACAAACCTTTGCCGCCGATCGCGAATCGCCCGCGCCCCATGCGCCGACCCGTGTGCACGGGCTGCTGGTCTGGCACAGAAGCAGGCCTGACGACGCAAGGTTTTGGGGGACGGACGGACATGAACGATGATCAATTCCCGCCAACCGAAGTCGGTTTGTAGCCTTGCTGCTTGTGGGTTCCCGGCCCGAAGTCGAAACCGAAAATCAACCAGCACTCCACATTCGGTGAGGCATTGTTGAGCCCTGCCATGGTCACCAGGTCCAGATGGGTGTTGGATGTTGGAAGCCACTGGATGGAGGGGCCGAGGAGAAACTCGTTGCTCTCACCTTCCGGATGCTCCCACTGCCCTTCCAAACCCAGGGACAGCTTGCTGTCGATGATCGTGCGGGAGAGGCCCGCTGCAATCCGCCACACGGTTTCCTTGTCACCCCACAGCTCGTGTTCGTTGATGAAGTTCACGCCCCAGTGCCAGCCTTGATAGTCGTCGCCAAAGAGCAGCTTCGATTCCAAAGCATCCGGCCCACCGTCGATGAAAGCGTATTCCTCGTAGATCGTGGGATTTCCGGGGAGCTTGCCCCAGTCCGCGAAGGCGTAGCGGAGCTCCACGGCGAATTCGTCATGCAGCCAGCCTTTCGGGTCCTGGTTGTCGTGGATGTATTTGTCGTAAAGATCGAGCTGCATGCGGTATGGCAGGCCGATTTCGAATTCCTGCTGGAAGCGGTTGGTCACCCGTCCGCCGTCATAGGTACGGACTCGCCACCATTCCTCGACGCCCATTTCCCATGGATCCTTCTGGATGTACACGCGGGTGTTGCTGAAGCGGCGCTGGCGGACCCACTCGGGCTCGCCGTTCACGCCGTCGCGTTTTTCTTCGACGAGGTCCGAGGCGCTGACCTGGACCTCACCGACCACCGGCGGGGAACCGGTTTTCAGAGCAGTGACGGTTTGCGCGGATGCCAGCGAGGTTGCACCAAGGAATACGACTGAAGTTTTGTAGATCATCGACATGCGGATCAACTAACGGAAGAAAGCCGGACTTTCTTTGGAAAAAATTCCCCTTCCGGCGCTTGCCGTCACGATTTTTCCGCCATGCTCACCACGTTCCGGCGGAGCGCTTGTCCTCGAGCTCCGGGTCGTAGATGTTGAATTCGATCCTGCTAAACGCGGAGATCTTGAAGTCAGCTTTTCCGAAGTTCTGGCTGGAGCCTTTCAGAAGACCGCCCTCCACGGCATCGAGCCTGAAAACCATTGACGAACCATCGGGCAGCGAGGCGCGGACGTCCCCGTTGCGGCGGATGCAGCGCTCAAGATCGACTTTTTTCAACGCCACCGTGCGAAGCCTGGAAACAGGCACCTTGATGTCTCCAAGCGGAGATTTCACATCGATCATGCCGTCTTTGATCGAGGCCACCTCGCCGGTCATGGTGTCGCCATTGGCGAGTTCCATGCGCCCTTCCTGAGGTTTCACGGGCGGAGGCGGATTCCCCGGATCCTCCTGCATTCCACGGATGCCGAAGCGCTGTATCATACCCACACGCGGGTCCGGCATGCGGTCGACCTGGCCATCCCAGTTGGAAACACCGATGCCCGAGATGCGCAGTGGCAGTGTGCTGGGGGAAACGAAGTGCAGGCACTGGCCGAACTTGCCTTTGGCAAAATCCGGATCGTTCCAAACTTCGACCGCATGGTCATCGATGATCAGGCAGACCTTGCCGGATTTCGAACTCGCGCGGATTTCCACCTTCACTTTGCTGTTCTCCATGAGCGCGGGAGAATGGGCGCTGCCAAGAAAACTCTGGGTTTTGCAGTTCCGCAGATAGATGGTGCCGCGCTGGAAGGAGACCTCATATCCGGAGGACGGCGTGTCGTCAGCCGGGTCCGCGGAAAAGAGAATAACCTTCAGCCCGAGAGCATCACCCTTCCATGCGACGTCGAAGACGACGGAGCATTCCTGGGGCAACAGGCCGTCCTTCGCGATACCGCCGGTCGCGCGGGAACGGAAGGCCGATCCGCTGAAAGTCCAGGCCGGTTTCGACTCGGATTGCTTCCATCCATCCAGACCGGTCGGCCCAAGATAGAGGAATGCGGCGCGCGCGTCGATCTTCAGTCCGGAAACCATCAGCCGGTTGAAATTCATTCGTCCGGCAAACCATGTGTCCAGCGAGACGACATCATCGGTCACCGAGGCAAGCTGACCACGCACGACATCTCCGTTGGTGAGGGTGAGCGTCGCCACATGGTCGGCCGCTTCGGGAGAAATGCTTCCCGGCAGCGACAGGTCCAACAGGTTTTTGATGGAGAACCGGGCGGGCTGTTCAAGCACCGGAGATTTCAAGACCAGCATGTCCGTAGTGAGGGACTCCATCGAACCGGCGAGGCGGTCGCCATTGGCAAACTGCACGATGGACTGCGGATCATCGGCCCTCACAGGAGCGGCGAGCGCGAGGCCAAGAAAGATGGTCAGGGAAAGAGGTTTCATGGTTCGCCCGCGGGTTTGGCGTTCTTGGATACGGCATCCGGCCGCTCCAGCGAGACCACGCCGTCACGGTGGAGGCTCAGAGGCCCTAACAAGGGATGCACCGCGCTGATTCCGTCATCCGCGAAGCGGCAGGAGGTGACACCGAGACTGCCTTTGCCGCGCAGGCGGATGACGAAGGGAGGGGCCTTCGCACCAGCGGGTGGAGTGTCCTTTTTGGCGAAGAACACCGTGGAGACATCTGTTTCAGGAATCTCCAGCGGATCTTTCTGAAAATCGCTTTTGAAGCGGAAAACCATTGCATCACCCTTCTTGCGGATCTCCAGCAGGTGTCCGCCCCAGCGGTCCTCGTCGCGGCTGATCAGGCTGTCCGACTTCGCGTTGCCGCGCTCCTCGTCATGGTGTCTGCCCCGCGAGTCGTCGTATTCAAGGATCTCGATGCCGGAGATTTCCTGTGGCCCGCCGCTCTGCGAATTGCATTCCAAGGCGATACCGTTCGCTGTGGGCGTCGGTGACACGGGATCGACGAATTCACCCTCGGGCTGGTCGTTCAGGAACAAATGGAGCCGCGAGCCCTTGCGGTCCACGCGGATCTCCACCGGCAGTTGATGTTCGGGATACTGGTTGGGCGTGCGGTTCAACTGGACGATGGTGCTGAAATGCCTGCCTTTGGTGGACTCGCGCTTCATCTCAAGTCCGGCTGCGCCGAACTGCAGGAGATAGCGGTCGCATGCCTCGCCCTTGGCCACGAGTGGATCGGCGAAATAGATCCGGAAGTTCGGGATCTGCCGTAACTGCCACTTCAAGGTGAAACGGATGATGAACTGCTGGGGCAGAGGAAGGTTTTTCGAAGCCGCTGCCTGACCATTGGCAACGAGCGAGCCATGCTCGAAGGACCAGTTTTTCTTGTCACCCTCACCGCCGGTCCATTCCTCAAGGTTGAGCGGCCCGGTGTAGAGCACCTTGCGCTGCCGGATGCCGAACTGGGCGCAGGCCACCAGTTCCCGCGGGATCTCAAGACGTCCGGCCTCGGGCGAGACCACCGTAAGGATCCGTTCGTCCATGCTCTCGACGGTCGCCGGCAGGATGTCGCCGTTGGCAAGCTCGATCATCGAGCCTGGCGGCACTACCGCATCTCCACCGGGAGTGAATTCGACTTTTCCCACGGCGCTGCTTTTCAACAGCACCGGCTCAGGCGATAGCGGACTTTCAAGCTCCACCACCCCGGCGTCGTTGATCGAGCGCACGCGCCCGGTCATCCGCGCCTCTCCTCCGGAAAAGGTGAGCTCGTCCGCCCGCAAGCCCGCGGAAGACCCGCACAGGCAGACGGCAATGCACGGGAAAATGATGTTAGAAATCCGCATCCCAGTCATCGAAGATTTGGTTGGTGGGTTTGAAATCCAGCATCATGACGGCATCGGTGGAGAGATTCACGCTGCCGATCACGGGGCTGAGAATTCCGAGCATGGAGCCGTCACCGGAAACCGGACGGCCGGAGATGACTCCGACAGGGCTGAGGCGCACGATCATGTTGTCCGGTGGATCGTCGCCCGCCTGTGCGAGGTGTTCGCGGGCGAAGCGGATCTCCGCGATTTCCTCCAGCGGAAAATGGAACTGCCCGTGTTTGCCCTCGAAGAGGACCTGGCCGTGATCGTCCAACCCGGCCACACGCCCGGCGAAGCGGTCCGTGCCGTTCGCCATGAGCACGACATCCTGATCCTCCACCTGCATGCTGCGGGCCGAGTCCGGCATGCCGTTCCACTCGGTGACGACCACATCCGAAATCCTCACTGGCACGTCATCGCCCTGCACGATGAAACCGAATCCGGGCCCCTTGCCCGCGAAGCCAGCGCCATCATGGCCGACGTTGTCGTTCTCGCTCCACTGGGCGACGAACTCGTCGTTGACGAAAAGCGAGATGCTGCCGTTGCGGCGGTTGCTGCGTATCTCCACCCTCGCGTCCCCGCTTTCACCCAGACGGAGGCTGTTGTTGTTCATCTGGACCCTGTCAAGAGCCGGCTTGCCGTCCGCACTGATCGAGGTGCGGTACAACATCAGATAGTTGGAATACATCTGGAGCACATAACTGTTGCCGAAAATCCGTGGCAGATCGGTCGCGTCCCCGGAAGCGAACGCGTGCGCCTTGATCCCCTTTTTCTCCGCATCGGGAACGGCCTTCGGGCGTGCGAAATCCGCGTGGAAACCCACCGCCACGGAAAGCCTGTTCTTCCATGACAGACTGAAGCGCAGGACCGCCCGGTCCGGCATGCCCGTCTCGTGGATCAGCGCGGTGCCGGAGTGTTTGTCGCGCCAGTTCCATGCGGAACCCGAAAACCTCCAACGGCCCGGTTGGTCGTCGATTTTGTCATCCTTCGCCTCGTCGTCGCCCTTGTTGTTGTCTTCCTTCGCCTTGTCATTTTTTGCAGCGGCATCGGGAGAAACGGCAGGGAGGCCGTCCGGAAACGCCGGGGTCGTCATCTTCCAGTCATCCTCGGTGAAGGGTCCGTAGTAGTACACCCGTCCGCCCAGCGGATTGGGAGCCATCATCGGGACCTGCTTGCGGGGGATGTGGAGGACGCCCGCGTAACTTGTGTCCAAGGTGATGTTCTCGGCGTCGATTCCGGTGATGTTTCCCGGGATGCGGTCGCCATTCACCAGTCCGATGTGGGAGAGCGAGCCAAGAGGTTTGAGCGGACGCCCGCCATGCAGGACGATGTGGCGGATCTGGGTGGTCTTGAAGTCCACAGACGCACCGACGTCATCACGACGCCATGCCGCCACGGGTCCGTTCTTGATGCCCAGGAACGATCCATGGAGTTGGTCGCCGTTGGTGAATCGCAGCAGGTCCTCATGATCGGCGGCCGAGAGGCTGATCAATGACAAAACCCACGGAATGGCGGTGAGACGGATCATTTTTCGTAGATGGGAAGATAGCGGTAGTTCAGCGCAAGGGAGAGAAGAGCACCGGCGCTATTGAATGAAGGTCCCTGGTTGCCTGGAAACGAGCCGTCGTTTCCCTGGATGGTGGCGAGGTAGCGGATGTTGCGGGCGTTCCATTCCCTCCAAGTCGCGTCGTCAGCGTGGAAAAGCGCCTGGGACATGTAGTATTCGAAGTAATAGGGATAGTAGCGGTCCCGGAAGTCGATGTTCTTCTTGAGGAACTCCAGGCTGGCCTGGTAGCCCTTCGATTCCTTTTCCTTGCCCAGCGACATGCAGAGCAGTCCGATGGCTGTTAGAGTCGGCTTGCCGCCTGAAGCGGAGGTGTATCCGTAGGAACCGTCCGAACCGCGGTTGTTGTTCAGGTACCCAAGACCCTTCTTGATGGCCTCGTCCGGAATGGGCAGGCCGGCGTTGCGTGCGGCGAAAAGCGCCACCATCTGGCAACCGGTGACCGTGGTGTCCGCATCGCGGCTGTCCGGAGTGTAGCGCCATGCGCCGAGGCGGTTCCGTTTCTGCGTGCTGAGGATGAGTTCGACGGCCTTCTTCAATGCAGGAGCGATCTTCGGGTTGTCCACGACGCCATAGGACTCGGCCAGCGCCTTGGTCGCAAAGGCATGGTTGTACATGCTGGAGCCGATATATCCGTTCTTCTCGTTCTGCTGGGAAATGATGAATTCCACGCCCTTGCGGATGTTCTTCGAATAGGGTCCGTTCACGGTGTCCTCGCCGTGGGCGAGAAACGACGCGACGCAGAGCCCGACGACGCCGGGTTCCGCGCCCACGCTGTCGTTCCAGGAGCCCTTCTCGTTCTGGGTTCGGGCGAGGAACTGCATGCCCTTCTCATAGATGAGTTCCGCCTGCGGTGGAATGGTGTCATCCTGGCGTGTCGGCAGGTCCTGGGCACACACCCATCCGCCGCCAGCCAACAGAAGTGGCAGAGCGGCGCGGAACCATGCAAATCCAACCGACGGAACAGGGTGTTTCATGAATGGATCGTCATTTGATCTTCTTTTCGACTCCGCGGTTATAGGCATCGAAGGCTTTACGGAACTCCTCGGGAATCTCGACATCGGTGCTGCCGGCGGCCTTGGGCACGCGCCGCACCTCAGACTTGCCGCCACCACTGCCGAGCGTGGAGTCGTTTCCGGTGTCTGACTCACCGGTCTGGCCCTGGCCGCCCTTGTCGCCGGGTTTCTCACCCTTGCCTTTGCCCTGGCCGTCGCCATCGGGAGTCTTGCCCATCATGCGCTCCATCATCTCCATCATGGCCCCGCCGGACTTGCCGCCTTGGCCCTGCTGCTGCTTCTGCTTGGCGGCCTCGTGGATCTTCTCGATGATCTCGGTTTGCGCCGCGATGGTGAATCCGCCGGTGTCCGCGTCCGAGAGATGGTCGGTGACCTCGATCATGATGTCCTCCACCTGGCCCAGCAATTCCATGACCTTGGGCACGGTCTGCTCGGTGACAAGCTGCTGGACGTCAGCCTTCAGCTCGTCCTGATCGTCAGCCACCTTGGAGGCACCCTCGCGGTGCTTCGCGATGTCTTCGTTGACGGGCGGCTCCGCGGCCGCCAGGAAAACCGTTAGACAGACACCAAGTCCCGCGGTGATGAGGAATGGTTTCATGGCTGTTTGTTGGGTTGGGCGGGTTCGAAGGTCCGCCGCAGTTGTTCGAGGGCGCGGGTACGGGAACGGAGATCCTGTTCTTTCTGGACCATTTTCATGACGCGCAGCATGAACTCGAAATCCTCGTCCTCGGCGTTCGGTGATCCACCGCCGCCACCACCGCCACCGCCATCATCCTTGTCGCCTTCGAGTTTCTTCGCCCATGCGGAAAGGGTGTCCGCCCACTTTTTCGCCTGCTCGGCGGATTCGTAGGAATGATTGGCCGCGATGGCCGTGCGCACGTCCTCAAGACCGATGTCGATCTTGGACTCGCGCATTTCATCAAGGATGCCCTTGAAGGTCTCCGTCTTGGTGCGAGCGTAATAATTGGAGAGATCCTCCTGGATCCAGCGCACATCGGCGGCGGTTTCTCCCTGCTGGCGGCCGTTGTCGGTCAAGCGCCTGACATCCGATGGATCGAGCGACTGCGCCTTGAGCCCGAGCATTCTCGCGAACGCATCCTTGAGTGATGAAACAATGCCGTTTTCCTCACCTGCGGCTTTCTTCAGGCGGTTGACGAAAGTCCCGGCTTCCATGCGCTTGTTCGCGTCGTTCGCCTTGTCGATGGCCTGCTGCATTTTATCGACGACCTTCTTCTGCTCCTCAGCGGCCTGCGCCACGTCCTTCTGGGTCTTTTCCGGGGTGTTCGACTGCTCCTGGGAATCGCCGAGCTTTTGCTGCACCTTGGGCACGTCCTGCTGGGAAAGCTCCTGCATGGACTTCAGCGACTCCGCCATCTTCTGCAACGTTTTCTTGTCGATGTCGCCGTTGCGCGCGGCGTCCTTCATGAGTTGCTCCATCTTGTCCTTGAGCTCGTCCATGCGGCGCTTGGTCTCGGCCTCCTCCTGGTCCTGGTTTTCGAGCCGCTTGCGGTTCTCGTCCTTCTGGAGTTCCTCGCCCTTGAGGTTCTTGAGCCGCTCGTTCTCGTCCAACAGATTCTGCTCCCTGCGCGCGAGATCCTCGAGCTCGGTGATCTGGCGGTCGAAGCGGCTCTTGAGCATCTGCGCGTGCTCGTCCTTCGTGAGGACATAGAGCACGATGGGATCCGAGTAAACCCGGCCACGTCCAGGGAAACGATCCTCGGTCCACCCGCGCAGCGTGATCTTCTGCGGCGGAATTCCAAACGCGGAAGGACAGAACGCGGCGGGCTTGAGCAAGCGGCGCTCTTCGGGCTCCCCTTCTCCAAGCTTCAGCTCGCCCTTGGCCGGAGTCTCATCGGTCGGGCGGGTGAACTGGCCGGTCCACTCGATGCCGCAGGCCTTCACACCGAAATCATCCTCGGCCAGCACTTCGAAATCGACCGTCTCCTCCGGCAGGATCGCCTTCTGGCGGTCCGTTCCCTGAAGATAACAGGTTGGTGCCGCGTCCTTGATCGCGTCCACCCGCAGGCGGAATCCCGACTCGCCGGCCAGACCGAGCTTGTCCGTCCATGCGAACGGTATCTCGAAAGGAACCGCCCCCACCTCGATCATCGGTGTTTTCGCCAGCGTGCCGGAAATTTCCAGTCCGCCCTGCGTCGGCTTGTATTCAGGAACATCCTTCCCCTCCTCCACCGGAAGTCCGCGGGTGGGACCGAACGTCGCCGATTGCAGCTCCCGGGTCATGTCGAGCTGCACGCTCACCTTGCTGCCCTCCACCGCGCTGACCACGCCGGTGTTCAGATCCACGCTGCGTTCCGGAATGCCGAGATAGGACGGCGCGGTCACCAGCGCACGGACGCTTTGGGTGGAGGGCCGCTGCACCGGCTCCACTCGCATCTCGTGGCGCAGGTCGCCGACATGGAAAACAATCGTCCCCACATCCTGCTGGCCGGGAAAGGTGAAGCGGTAGGTGTCATTTTCCAGCGTCGAGTTCAGCGCGGTCTGCAGGCCGTATCGCCCGCTCGCGGAGACGGGACGTTGCTCGGACTCCGGCGCGAGCTTCAGCGTGATCTCAAAAGCCTCGCCAAACGCCACCGCGCGGTAGGTCGGCGGATTCTCCAGCTTGGTGAACGTGTAGCGCTCGGTGTTGGAAAGCGGCATCAGCCAGCGTTCCAGCGCGTTGATCCCCGCGCGCGGTGTCAGCACGAAGGCCACCGCAGCCGCAGCCGCAAGAAACATCGCCGCCAGCGACCATCTCCGGTGTTTCTGCGGAGGCATCGCATCCGAGAGCTTGCGGCGTCCGGTTTCCACCGCCACCGCCTCCATCGCCGCCTCGCGCAGACGGGGCGAAAGCGAATCCGCGCTACCCTCCTGGTCCTGAAGTTCGATCACACCCAGCAGGCGGTCTCCGAGTCCCGGGTAGCGTTTCGCGATGAGCCGGGCGAGCTGGGCCTCGCGCCTTTGCCGCCACACCCAGCGGTGCAGCCAATACGGTGCGAACACCGCGAAAAGCGAAACACCGCCCACCAGGATCAACAAACGCACCACACCCGGCGTCTGCCAGACCCGGTCCAATCCATACACCAGCAGGAACGAAACCAGCAGCCCGATGAATCCCGCGGCGATCGCCTCCACGATCTTTACCCGCCACAAATGACGCCGGAACGAGGCCAACTGGAGCCGCAGGGACTCCGGAATAGCGGCTTTGGTTGACTTGGGCGGGGCGGACATGAAATCAGACTTCGTAACAACAGGCTCTCTGTTACGCGCAAAACTTCCAGAAGAACGGTCGCTCTTCCAGCGGAATTTCGTCTATTCAACGTTTACCACAAGCCGCTTTGTCTCGTTTGTTGGATCCTGACTGGTTTGATAGCCGTTCCCCAGCCACCCGGCGAGGAGACGGACGTTTACGATTCCCCAGGAAAACAAACCGATTACAGCGAACAGCGAAAAATGGGATTCATCATGCTGTGCCCTTCATCATTCCGCCATGGCCCCGTTTCATGTTGCAAACCAGCGACCCCGGTCGGACCACTTCAAATTCCCCGATAATCCCGGGCACCAATCCGCGTTTGCTTCCATCCAACCCATGAAACGTTTCCCATCGCGCCGTTGCCTGCCACTTTCGTTGGTCGTCGCCCTGTCGCTCGGACCCGCCTGCCCCGCCGCGGAGGATTTCACCTTGCGGGTGGTGGACCGACCCGACGCCGGCCCGCAGGTAAACTACCCAACCGCAACACCGCTTCCATCAACCGCGGGCCGCTGACGTTCTCGCTGCAGATCAAGGAGGATTACCGGCGGCACGGCGGCACCGACGCCTGGCCCGCCTGGGATATTTTTCCCGCCTCACCGTGGAACTACGGATTGGTCATGAAAAGCGCTGACGATTTCAAGCTGGTGAAACCCGCCTGGCCGGCCGACGACCAACCGTTCCGCAACGAGGCCGCACCCGTCCGACTCACCGCCACCGCACGCAAAATTCCGGATTGGAAACTCGATGCAAACGGAGCCGTGCGGGAAGTGGTGGAACCACCCGTCAAATCCTCGGAACCGGAGGAATCCGTCACCTTGATCCCGATGGGTGCCGCCCGCCTGCGCATCTCCGCCTTCCCGGTGATCGGCACCGGGCCCGATGCCAAGGAGTGGCCCGCCGCCAACTGAACATATCAGGCGACTGCCGCATCCAGACCCACCGCAAGGGCGGTGACACCGTCAGCAGCGAATGCGTCGGCATCGACTGCTCCGGCTTCATCCCGCTCCGCTATCGCGGCATCCGGGACTGGCGTTAGATGTGCGCCCACCGGCGCGGTTGAAGGGATGTTGAAATGAATTTAAAAAGCTTGTGGCCGGTTGGCGCATCACGACTGGTTGAACAGAGCCGCTGCGCGGCGACTCCTTGTTTCGGCGTTGAAAGGGATGACGTGAGCGTTCATCCTGTTTACGCATATGAAAAAAAGATAACGCACTCACGTCGGCTCCTTGGTATCAGGAC
>CANBTO010000027.1 GCA_947372405.1 Verrucomicrobiaceae bacterium | reverse complement strand
CAATTTCGCGGCACATCATTTCACGGTCATGACAGGAATTTTTGCGAAGAACGGCGTGTCGCTGGAACGCTTGCAGACATTGGAAAAAGTGGTGCGCGCGGGGAGCATCGCGCTTGCAGCGAAAGGTGATCCGGTCGCGCAAAGCCTGATCAGCCGGCAGATCGGGGATTTGGAAAAGGCGCTGGGCTTGGATTTGCTGGATCGGACGACCAAGCCGTTTCAGCCGACGCGGGCGGCGCAACGGATGGCGGACTCGTGCGAGCGCTTCGTGCGGGAGGTGGAGGAGGTTTCTGCAGAGGCAGGTGGCATGAAGCGTCCGATCACGGTGGGCGCGGGCGAAGTGGTGATCCGTGAACTTCTGATTCCTTGGATCGGCAAACAACGGAAGGGATCGGCGGCCAACACCTGGGTGATGCGCAACCTGACGTAGCGGAAAATCCAGGAGGGACTCGCGGCGGAACGACTGGATGTGGGGATCGCGTCCGGACTGGAAGCGAGCGGGCATGTGGCGGTGAGGGATATCGAGAGCTACGGCTTCAAGCTGGTGCTGCCGGAGCATGAAAAGCCGGACAAGCGTGGCTGGAAACGTCTGGCGGATGTGCCGGTGGTGGTCCTGGACGGTGATGGAAAATTCCGGCAGTTTCTCACCGCCTGCGAGCACGAGCACAGGGTGACTCTCAAGATCGGAGCCGAGTGCACGAGCTACCCACAGGCGGTGGATCTTGCGGAAGTGACAGGATGTGCGGTGTTCGTGCCGGAGTATTGGTGGAGGCGGCGAAAAGAATGGGCGGCACGAACGCAAGTGCTGCCCGGTCTGGAGCAACACCGGCGCGTGTTTCAACTCGGTTGGAACAAAAAGACAGCCGGGCGGCGACCGGAGGTGGCTGCATTGGTGAAGAAGTTGGGCGGGAGAAAGTAGCAGTTTCTCCCCCATCTTCTCCATGGACGGGACGTCCATCCCTCTTAAAATACCGCCATGCCCGAGAACAATCCTGCCACAACCCGAGGCAAGTCCTGCCTGCTCAAGCTTGTCGTTGGATTGGCCGTCGTGCTTCTCGTTTTGGGTGGCCTGTGGTGGTGGCAAAACCGGCCGATCCAACCGGTGGTTCTAACACAACAGGAACAGGCTGTGGTCGCGGAAAAAGTCGAAGCGATTCAGAAACCCGCGGAGCCGAAGTATGAAAAAGGTTCCAAGGAAATCATCCTCACCGAGCGTGAACTCAACGGCCTGCTCAATGAGAACACGAACCTCGGCAAGACCGTGAGTTTCGAACTCGCCACCAACGCGATCCATGCGCGGGTGGAAACCGATCTGGACCGCGATCTGCCGGTCATCGGCGGCAGGCACCTCAAGGCCCGCGCGCGTTTCCTCGTCAGCAAGGAACCGGGCAAGGCTGCCTTCGTGCTCGACGACGTCACCATCTGGGGCGTCTCGCTGCCGAACGAGTGGCTGGGCGGTATCAAGGGCCACGATCTGTTAGGCGAGGTGCTCGGAGTCAGAAACGGCAGGATCGCGGGTGTGGATGATTTCAAGGTGGAGCCCGGAAGGTTGGTAATCCACCTGGCGGACTGAGATGCGGTCTACTTGAGCTCGCGCCGCAGTTCGGTGATGCTATCGCGGATGGCGAAGGCGGAGCTGCGCAGGTGGGCGAGGGCAGCGAGTTGGTCCGGGTCCTCTTCGGATGCCATGAGTTCCTGGCAGGATCCAACCGCCTCGTTGAGCCAGTTGAGGCAGCGCTTGAGAACTGCGAGCACGTATCCGGTTTCCGGTTCGTAGCCACTGCCGCGGCCGTTGAGCGCGCCGGCGAGCTTGCCACTCACCTGGAGGAGACACGAAACAAGTTGATAGGCGGGCGTGCCGGGGCCGGCGTCGTTCTGGACCACATCCATCGCACGCATCGCGAGTTCCTGTGCCTGGATTTGCAGCGGGTGGTCGTCCTCACTGCCAAAAGAATCCTCATCCGCTTCGAAATAACCGTCCTCATCCTCCTCGTCTTCATCCTCACCGGAATCAAGGAAACCATCGTCCGCCTGCCCGTAAGCACGGTCCGCTCCGGGATACCCGTCATCGCCCGCCTCATCCCTTTCCGCCAGCGCGTCGAGCAGGCCGTCCCAACCCATGACAAAGGCCTCCTTCTGCTCGCTGTCGCTGTCCTCCATGTATTTCTCCAGCACTTCCTGATAGGCGTCGGTCAGGCGGTCGGACTCCTTGAGCCGCTCTTCCCATGCGTATTCGTCGAGTTCTTCCCCGGATTCGGATTCCTGATGCACGGGTTCGCGGCGGCGAATGACCTGCGCCATGAAATCCCTCATGGCGTTGAGGTTCGCGAGTTTCTGGGCGTTCTCAGCGTCCTCGTCCATCTCCCACTCGTGCGGGGAAATCTCCATCGTGAAGGACGTCGTCTCGATGACCACGCGGCCGTTGATTTCACTGAACCACTCGAGGTAGAGGGTGTTGCGCCACTCGTAGGGGATCTCGGACTGGTTCTGATAGAGCCGGTGCAGTTCGTCCTCCGGAACGGTGGGCACCTTGTTTTTGCGCGACGCCGTCATGTCGCCGACGATTCCGGTCTGGTTCACGTCGAGGGCGGCGGAATCCGCCACGGCCACCGGCGTGTGGTTCTGGAAACGCAAGCGGGTGCCGGCGAGATCTCGCCAGCAATCACCCTCCAGGATGAGGACCAGCGGTTCGTCGCGTCCGGCCAACCAGATGCGGCCCGTGGTGCGGCCTTCGACCGTGTTGTCGATCTCCCCGCGGGTGACCGCTTCTTCTATCCGCCATGCCATGGGCCAGATTTCCGCACCCGGAGAGCGGGCCGTCAAGTCCGTCCCGGGGGCAATCCGCGATGGCTTTGGCCGGGCATGCCGGCACGGAGCTTGTAATACTTTGGGATATGGCTGGCCATGCAGAATGCCCAATTGAGCAATTGACGGATCGACCCAAAGGGGAGCTAGGATGTGAATTGCATGTTCACGTTGCTTGAAATCACCCGTCCATGAAGACCCGCAAACAATCCATAGAGGAGATCCATCGTGCGATGGCGCGGTTTCCTCTGATTCTGGAAATTCTCAACAAGTTGCAAAGCGCCGAGGTTCCGTTTCCCGGGGATGATGACATCCGCCATGGCTGCGAACGCGCGCTCACCGCAGTGCTCGTCGAACTGGCCAGAATTCCTCCGGCACCTCCGGGCAGAAACTCCGCGGCCGAGGAAACCACCATCGCCTGTCTTCACTCGGAGCAGGCGGTGCGCTTGGTGAATGCCGACCAGCGCCTGCGTCTCCAGCAGTTCATCGAGCGCATCCTGGGAGAGAACCACCAGCACCATTGATTTTCCGTATCCGGGAGCGCTGATTCCGCGGGGCTCATGACAATTGCCGCGGCTCAGCGCTTCCGGGACGGATCCAAGCGATCCGTCTGAGGACATATGTCGGGAAACCGCTACAAGTTCGGTGTTTCTTCGACCCGGATTTGCGTTAGCCTCCCGCCATGCAGTTGCTCGAACGCTTCCTGAGTCCCGCGACCGCCTCGCTGAAAATCTGCGGCGTCACCACGCGTGACGATGCGGAGCGTCTCGTTGAGCTCGGAGTGGACGCGCTGGGGGTAAACTTCTGGTCGCAGTCGAAACGTTTCCTGGCTCCGGAAAACGCGAAGTGGCTGCACGCGCTGGCGGGCCGGATCCTGAGAGTCGGCGTATTTGTCAACGAAGCTCCGCACCTGCCCCTGCGCCTGATGGAGGAGGGCTTGCTGGACGCCGTGCAGCTTCACGGTGACGAGACTCCGGAGGACGCCGCGGTCTATCAGAAAGCGGGAGTGCCGTTCTTCAAGGCGATCGGTGTGAAGACGCTAGCGGATCTCGAACGTGCTGCGGAATACCAGGCCAACGCGCTCCTGTTGGACGCGCACGCACCGGGCGTCTATGGCGGCACCGGCGCGACTTTTGACTGGAACGCCGCCATCGCATTCAAATCACTCCATCCCGGACTGCCGGTGATCCTGGCGGGAGGGATCGTTCCCGAAAACGCCGCCGCCGCCGTCAGCACGGTGCAACCCGCCGCGCTCGACGTGGCATCGGGCGCCGAACTCTCGCCCGGTATCAAGGACTTCACAAAAGTCTCCGCCCTGCTCGCCGCGCTGAACCGCTGAAATCCATGCTTACTGATTCACACTGTCATCTTGCATCCCATCGTTTCCAGTCCGGTGAACTCCAGACGCTCATTGAGCGCGCTCAAGCCGCCGGCGTGAGCCGCATGGTCACGCTCGCCACCACCCTTGAGGATCTGCAGGCAAATCTAACCATCGCGGAGAATCCGCACGTCCACGCGTGCATTGGCATCCATCCCTGCGATGTGCATCACGCGCCGGACGACGCCTTGCTCCGCATCTCCGCCTTCACGAATGATCCTCGCGTCTGCGCGATCGGCGAAACCGGACTCGATTATTATCATCCTGCTCCCGAAGGATGGGAGGAGAACGCTTTCCGCGAACGGCAGCGTGATTTCCTGCGCCGCCACTTCGAACTTGCGGCGGCTTGCGGACTCAACGTGGTGATCCACACGCGTGACCAATCGGGACACACTTCTTTCGAAGACGCGTTGGAGACCTATCGGAATTTCCACACCTCGTTGCGCGCGCTGTTTCACTGCTTCATCGGTCCATGGGAAAACGCGCTGCGGGTGCTGGAGCTCGGCGGGCTGGTCTCGTTCGGAGGCGTCACCACGTTCAAGAATGCCCGCGAGGTGCGAGAGACAGCGCTGAGATGTCCGGCAGGTTCCTTCATGGTGGAGACCGATGCGCCCTATCTCGCTCCCGAACCGCACCGTGGAAAACGCAACGAACCCGCTTTCGTCCGACACACCGCTGAGTTCATCGCCTCGCTGCGCGGAGAGACCCTCGAGGAACTCGCGCTGCACACGGGACAAACGGCCAGCGGGTTTTTCCGCTTCCGCTCCGCTTCAAAATGAATAAAGCGGAGGCAGCATCACGTTTCAACACGGCTGGCCTTGACGCCTGCATTCATTCCTTCACATCTCCGAATACCCAACCCATCATCTCATCATGACCGCCATCCGCATTCTCGCACCTTCATTGCTCGCCATCGCATTGGTTTCCTGTGCTTCACAGAAAGGCGATCCCTACGACACGGGAAACGCCTACTCGACGGCGGATGCAAGTCCTGCCCAAGCGCCCGCAGCCGCTCCGCCTTCGAATCCGGTGTATGACACACCGCCCGCCTATGAGGACAGCTCGTCCACACCGGCGGCCGCCGCCGCAAGCTCCACCGCGGATGCGGCGGCACCGGCTCATGCCAGTCATGTGGCATCTGCGGATACAGCGCCTTCCACCACTTCAGGCAATGGGGCCGCGACACTCCACACCGTGGTCAAGGGAGACACCCTCTCCGGCCTGAGCAAGAAATACAAGGTGTCTGTCGCCTCCATCAAACAAGCGAATCACATGACCAACGACACGGTCGTGCTTGGCCGCAAGATGGTGATTCCTCCGCACTGAACGGATCACAAGCCGCGCCGCCGTAGCCGATTGGGTTCCGGCGGTTATTCCATTCGATAACCATACACGTCATGCGCATCCATCACCTCATCCTCCCGCTGCTCGCATCTCTCGCCACCGTGATGGCGGAACCCCAAGCCAGGGAATCGGGTAGAAAAGAACCTGCGCAAAGCCCGCGTGACATCGCTCTCGACAATCTTCTTTCCGAGCGTGATTCCATCAAGGCGCTCGATGCCGCCATCGCCGACGCGCGCAAGAACGGTGTCAGTGAACAGGCGATCCTTGAAGCCCGCTTTCTCTATCACGTGGACCGCAGCGAAGACGAGGCGATCGCCGCCATGCTTCCGGAGTTCCTCAAGCAGCGCGACTCGTTCAAGCTCGAGGACTCCGCTATCTTCAACGTCAAGGAGGACTGGCTCGCCGTCATCGAATATGTCCAGGCCATCGATGCCGTCGGCAAGGGTGACAAGGATGCTTTCAAAAAACACATCACCGAAGCCTTCTGGCTCAGTCCGAACCAGGCGGCCGCGTTCGCACCGCACATCGAGCGACTCCGTCTCGAAGAAAGCATGCGCGCGCTGAAGGTGGACTTCTCGATCAAGCTCACCCCGCTTGCAGTGGGTGACGCGGTGGAACTCGGGAAACTCATCGAAGGCAGGAAGGCGCTGTTGTTCCACTTCTGGTCACCGATGAGCCGCGAGTGCGAGGCTTCACTGCCTGACTTCGCGGCAACCGCAACGGCACTCACGGCCAGTGGTATCGCGGTGGTTTCACTTGTTCCGGAAGGCACGCAGAAACTCATGGAAGATGCGCGCGCGATGATCCACACGCTTGGTGACAAGCCTCCCGGCGCATGGCTTGTGGATCCGAAGGACAAATCGTTCGCGCGTGATTTCCGTGTTCAGAATCTTCCCGTCATGGTTCTCGTCTCCACCAATGGCAAGGTTCTCTACAACGGTGATCCAACGGACGATGAGTTCTGGATCGCGTTGAAGAAGATCGATGCGAACATCACGAGACCGCAGTCATCGTTGCGCAAGACAGGAGACAAGTCGGGCGATTGAGCGTGGTGATTTCAATTACGACCCACACCGTAACTGGGTGAGAATACTTTTCCGGATGGTAAAGATTTCTTGAAAATCGAGACGTTTCAACTTGACGGATCTCCTGACTACTAGTTTCATCGCCACTAAGCAACGTGGTTGCGACGCATGGCGAGACCCTCACATCCATCCAACCTTGAGCTACAGGCGCTGTCCGTGCTGTGGCACGATGGACCATCTACGGTGGCCGCCGTACATGAGACGCTGCCCGACCGCAAGGACCGCGCATACACGACGGTGCTCTCGGTGATGCAGAGCCTGGAGCGCAAGAATCTCGTGAAGCGTGCCCGTGTGGGCAGAGCCCATGTTTACGAAGCCGCTTACGCACAGGAAGTGATCGTCCAGCGGGCGACACATGATTTCCTGACCAACGCTTTTGGAGGACGCCTCGGTGAGGCGCTCCTCGCGATACTCTCCACTGGCACATTAACGCCGGAAGAGAAAACAAAACTAGAACGCGAACTCCAACGACACAAAACCATGGCTGCAAAAAAAACAGCGAAGAAAGTTGCCAAGAAGGCACCAGCAAAGAAGGCCGTAAAGAAAGTTGCCAAGAAAGCTCCGGCTAAGAAGGCAGCCAAGAAAGCGGCACCCAAAGCCCCCGCCAAAAAGGCGCCTGCCAAGAAGGCCGTAAAGAAAGCGGTGAAGAAAGTCGCCAAAAGCGCCAAGAAGGCCGCCAAGAAAGCGGTGAAGAAGACGGTCGCCAAGAAAGCTCCTGCCAAGAAGGCAGCTGCCAAGAAGGCTCCCGCCAAGAAGGCCGCCGCCAAGAAGGCCCCTGCGAAGAAGGCCGCCAAGAAGGCTGCCAAGAAGTAACACCCAGCGCCCCGCCGGGACACGAAGCAGGCCGCGCCTCACCGCCGGCCGCTCCGTCGTCACCGGCAGGGGCTTGTCAACGGCGGGAGATCTGCGGATCTCCCGCCTCTCTTTTCGCCAAAAAAGGGATTGCATCGGCCGTGGGCACCGTCCTAGCTTCCCGCGCGCCGGAGAAAACGGTAAAGCGCGGTTAGCTCAGTGGTAGAGCACTACCTTGACACGGTAGGGGTCACTGGTTCGAAACCAGTATCGCGCACCATCTCACACACCTTTCTGATTTGTTTTGAGCCTTCCTATCGACGAGGCCACTCCCGCTCCCGAGGAACTGGACGCCCTGCTGCGGCTTCTCGATGACGAGACCCCCGAGGTCCGTGAAACCGTGGCGCAACGTCTCGCCCTTTTCGGTGGAGATATCAGCGAACGTCTCGCCGCCCAGCCGCGCGCGTTGAGCCGTCGCGAGCACGAGGTGCTGGTGGAAATGCTGGGGCGTCCGCGTCGTGAAGCTCTGGAACGCGAGTGGCTGGTACCCACCGGCGGAGCCCCGGCGCTGCGCGAGGACTGGGAATCGTTCGAGGCTTTGCTGCGGGTTCTATCAGATTTTCTCCACGACGGCGTCACGCTGCGCCTCGCCCTTTCGGACGCCCTCGACCTGCTCGCCGAGGAGGCTGCTGAAAACGGCGTTTCCTCCGCCTCCTATCTCCGCGAATTCCTGTTCGAGGAAGACAGGCTGTCCGGCAATCAGGAGAGAGAGCGGGATCCACGCAACTCGGATCTCGCATGGTCGATCGCCGAGGGACGCTCGGACCCGTTAGGTCTCGGCGTGATCTTCATCCTTGTGGCGCGGCGCATGGGCTTCGAAGTCGAAGGCGTGGATTTCCCGGGACATTTTCTCTGCCGTATTTTCGAGGACGGCCACTCCATGATTGTCGATTGCCAAGACCACGGCCGTTTGCACTCACTATCAGAACTTCTGGAAAACCCGGATCTGAACCGCGCGGAGCGTGTCATCCTCGGACTGGACGCGGACCCGGGCGTCATCCTGCTGCGCCTGCTGGAAAATCTATCAGCTGCGCTTGATGATGACTCCCGCATGGAGGACGCCGTGCTGGTCCGCAAGCTGCGCGCGACGTTGGAGTAGCGGCATGCGGTTCTACCAGACTCCCTGCTCCGCGAGTTGTCGCGAGGCGGCTTCCGCCCATCCGCGGTTGGCTGCGGGTGATGCGGGCGAGGGATGCAGGATGCGCCCGATCTGAACCTTGCTTCCGGAAACATCCGCCGCGCGGCGCAACCGTTCCTCCGCGAAACCGCCGACTCCGATCAGGAACGAGGGACGCAACAAAGCGATCACCTCGCCAAGATGCGCGAGGCAGGCCTCCTCCACCGGAGCCATCGCCGGCGCAGGCAGCTTGTCAGGTGTTAGATTCGCGCCGGTGGAGCTCATCCATACCAGCGGGCAGTAGTTGAGAACGAAATGTTCCGCGAAAAAGGAGTCGGCGGATCCGAAGCGTTCCGCAAACAAGCCCCACAGGCGGCGTCCGCTCACTTCCGAACGGCGGCAGGCGAATCCTTCGACAGGACGTTTCGGATGTTCCTCCGCAGGTTTATCCACCGGCTCCTCGATGCCCATCCAGTCGCGGACGGCAGCCACCTCGCCAAAAGGCACTCCGGTCTGCACCATGCCGAAGGGCCCGGGATTCATGCCGAGGAAAACCACCCTCTTTCTACCACCTGCAAACCGTTCGAGATACATGCGGTGCGGTTTCCACGCGTAGTCGAGAGGTCGGTAAACGCAGGCCACCGGCGGCGGGAATTCGATGTCCCGCAGGGTTTCCGCAAGGCGGCGGGTGGATGCGATCAGTTTTTGCATCGGTCCTCAGGGGTGGGCCTTCCACGCGATCGCAAGGATGATGAGCGAGGCGGGCAGATAGAGCAGCGTGAAGAAGAAAAGACGCCGCGCGGAACTCCTCTCGCCGTCGAAAGCGAACTTCACGGCCAGAGCCATCATGATCAACGCGAGCAGCGGGCCGGAGATGGTCCACAGCACGTTGGCGAATCCGCGGAACGCGGGGATCAGCGAGAACGCCGCCAGCGCCAGCGCGTACATCGCGGACAGCAAGCCACTCTTTCTGCCTGTTAGATCGCCGTTGGACCACATCCTGTATCCCACCGACTCGTATTCCTCGCGGCACAGCCAGTTGATCGCGATGAAATGCGGAAGCTGCCAGAAAAACAGCAGGCCGAAGAGAAACCACGACTCCCAGCCAAGAGTCCCGCCCGCACCCACCCAGCCGATCACCGGCGGGATCGCACCCGGAATCGCTCCTACGAGCGTGTTCGCCGAGCTGACGCGCTTGAGCGGAGTGTAAACGAAAACGTAGATCGCGATCGTCGCGGCCGTTAGATATGCGGCGAGGTTTCCGACCTTGACGGCAAGGTGGATGATGCCGATAGCAGACAGCACCCAGCCGATGCCGAAGGCGACGAGCGGGTCCATCCGGCGTGATGGCAGCGGGCGGTCCGCCGTGCGCTTCATCCGCGCGTCGAGATCCACCTCCATGAGTTGGTTGAACGCCGCCGATCCGAAGGCCGCCGCGGCCGCGCCGATGATGGTGTGCAGCAGTTTCATCCACTCCATCTGGCCGCCGCGGGACGCCAGGATGAAACCGAAGAAGGTGGTGATCAGGACGAAAATGTTCAGCCTCACCTTCATCAGCACCACGAGATCCTGGCGCAATCCGGGCACTAGAGCGGCCTCAGGTCCGGCCTCCGCTATCTTGGTTTTTTCCGTATCGTCCATCGCTCGCGGCGTGATCATGCCCACGATCCGGGTTTTTCCAAAACATTTCCGCCCTCGCAGCTCACCGGCCGCTTGTCCACGTCAGAGGCCCTTGATGCCTTTGTATTCCTTGTAGGTGCCGGTCGGCACGGGCACCGGCCGCCACTCGCGGTTGAGCTTGCGGTGGGCGTTGATGAAGTCGGTGGGCACCGCCCAGTGGACCATGTCGGACGGTGTGTCGTCGCGGAACATGCCGATGGTGATGTCATGGCGCATTTCGAAATGAAGATGCGCCGGGTACATGCCGAAGTTGGTGCCGATGGTGCCGATCTGTTGGCCGCGTTTGATGATCTGGCCCTGCTTGACCATGATCTTGTCGAGATGGCCGTTGAGGGTATCGATGTATTTCACCTGCCCCGTCGTGGAATCCCGGTAGGCGTGGCGGGTCAGCACCACGTTGCCCCAGCCGACGCCCACATTGTCTGCCAGGGTAACGATACCATCCGCCACAGCGTAAACCGGATCGCCAAGATCCGTGTTGCCACCGTTGCGGCCGTTCCAGTCCTCGCCGTAGTGCTTGGGAGCCCCGAGGCGCACTCCGCGCGATTTGTAGTAACCGTCCGCGTTGGGTTTTCCCACCGGAAAATCAAAGCCGTCGGCGAGATTAACCCTAGCCTGCTGGGCAAAGGACACCGAGGCAAGGATGCAGCAAAGCGCAAGCATCCAAGCCGCAAGCAGTCCACGCGGGGATTTCGACGGATTCGCCATGGGTGGACAGTCCAAACCCCGCGCCACAACGCAGCAAGCGCAAAAAGACCGACGGATCCTGAAGGACAAGGAAACCTAAATAGTTAGGTGACTCCCGCCCGGAGGCTCAAAGATCCGCATGAAGGTGCCTGCCGCTGACCAGATTTCCGGAGCAGACCACACATCCTTCCAGCACCGTATCCTCCGCAATCCTGCTGTCAGTCCAGAGGACGGAATTCTTGATGACTGCTCTGGCGGCGATAACCGCACCGGGCCCGATGACCGAATTTTCGATGACGGCTCCGGTTTCAACGATCGCATCCGGATGGATCGCCGGACCGAGATCGAGATCGAGATCGAGATCGCGATGGGCTGATAGATAGGACTCGCGGTCGCCGAGATCGAGCCAGACCCCCTCGTCAAGAATGACCGCGCCAAGCTGGTTTTTTGCGGCCAGATCAAGGAAGGCGGGAATGACCGAGACTTTTTCTTCCGCCGGTAGCAGGTCGAGGAAAGCCGGACTCACGCAATAGATTCCGGAAAACACGTGGGTGCCCTCCGCCACACCGAGGCGCCGGCGGATGTCAACGACGTGCGAAAACGACGAGTCCAGGGCGATGTGTTTCGCATCACCTATGGAACGCAGAGCGAGTGTGACGGGCAACCCGGACACCTCATGGGCGGCGATGAGCCTGTCCAATGGCATCGTCGAGAAGATATCTCCGTTGTGCACCAACAACGGCTTCCCGCCGACCCAGGAGGCGATGTTTTTCAAGCCGCCACCTGTTTCTAACAGCACGGGCTCGTGAAACAGGGTGATGTTGTTTTCACGGATGGCCGGACGGTTCCCAAAATCGTTCCAAGTCTCCGGCAAGTGGTGGGTGTTGATGGCGAAGCGGTGGATTCCGGCGCGGTTGCAGGCCTCGACCGCCCATTCGGCGAGCGGACGGTGGAACAGCGGCACGAGAGGTTTGGGCAGCCGGTCCGTGAGCGGACGCAAGCGGGTTCCTAGTCCGGCACCGAGGATGAAAGCCTGATTCACGTGGCTGCTTTGGCCTGCCATGGAGGGCAATTCAAGCAATAGAGGAAATATTACGCCTGCGCGCGTCAAGGGCATGCTGGACAAGCGGCGCATCCTGCACGAATGACATGCAGCCGAGAATGACTGATCCAAAGCCCGACCGTTCCCATTTGTGCGACTCCCATCGCGAGGAGGTGGCCAGTCTGTTGACGCACGGGGCTGGCGTCGTCTTCAGCCTCACGGCGCTGGTCTTCATGTTGATGCTTTCGTGGGGTGACTCGCTGAAAACCATTTCGGCCGCAGTGTTCGGGCTTTCCCTGATCCTGTTGTATTCGTCGTCCACACTCTATCACTTTTCCACCTCGCCAAGTTGGAAGGCCCGTTTCCAGGCGCTCGACCACGCCTGCATCTACCTGCTCATCGCGGGATCCTACACGCCGTTCACGCTCATCACCCTGAAAGGCCCCTGGGGCTGGACGCTGTTTGGCGCGGTGTGGACGATGGCCGCCGGCGGGGTGCTGATGAAAACGCTGTGGAAAGGCAAAAAGGATCACTGGATCTCGACATCGCTCTACCTGCTGATGGGCTGGCTGATCCTGTTCGCGTTCGGCCCGCTGCTGCGGGCGATGCCCGTTTCCGGAGTCTGGTGGCTGGCCGGCGGTGGGCTCGCTTATTCGCTGGGAGTCGTCTTCTTCGCCTGGCGGCGGCTGCCCTACAACCACGCGATCTGGCATCTCTTCGTGCTGGGCGGTAGCGCCTGCCACGTGCTCGCCGCCTGCCGTTATGTGTTCGGCTAGAAATACGAGGGGCCCTTCACAACAACATGAGACTTTTGGGTGCGGACCGGAACCACATTCCGAAGTCGCCCGGGTGAAACAAGGCACAAATGAATGCCGCCCGCCGAAGACGGAAGGAACCCAATTTACATCGCCCGGAACGAGTGAAAGAACCCCGACACCGCAGCGGTAGCGGACACCCAGTTGTATCACCAATCAAAACATCCACGGAGCAAACCATGACACATTCACAGAACGGCATCGGTCGATTCCTGACAAAATGGAGCGTCGCCACCCTCGCGCTGCCCGCCTTGTCCACAAGTGTCTTCGCACTGCGCGACGAATCGAACCAGGGCCGCTGGAATCAACCGTGCACCAACGGGCCGGATGCGGTCGTGCCCGGGTTCCTCGTCAACATGGGGCCGACCGGAGCACGCGGCATTCTCACCAAGCGATCGTTCGTGGTGAAGTTCATCTTCCCGGACACACCGGCGTCGAAAGTGCTGAAGCTGGACGACGAGGTCTATGGTGCGAACGGCAAGGAGTTTGCCGAGCACACGTTCGGCCCGAGAATCCACGGAATCGAAGGTCCGATCCGGGACCTCGGCCTGGCGATCGAAGATAGCGAGGGCAGCAGCGATGGTCTTCTGCATCTTATGGTCAAACGCGGCGAACAGAAGCTTACGGCCGACGTCCAGCTCGAAAAACTCGGCCGTTTCGACGACACGCTTTCCCAGGATTGCAAGAAGATCCAGATCCTTCGGGAGCGGGCCTACAAGTATCTGGAAGACCATCCCGGTGGTATCGATGCCCAAGGACGTTGCGTTAAAACGCTGGCCTTCCTCAGTTCGAACGACCCCGGTGTGTTTGCAGAGGGAGGCAAGCTCGCGCTTTCATGGAACAAGCCCTACGACGATCAAACATGGTCATGGCTCCTCGACTTCCAAGGCATCGCGCTCGGGGAATATTATCTTCTGACGAAAGACAAGTCGGTGCTGCCGACGCTCCAATCCAACTCGGACCTGATCCGCAACTGCCAGTGGAAGGCACCCAACATCATCTGCTACAAGCTCGAGGAATTCACGAAGAAGAAGATCAAGGTGGATCAGGAAACCCTCCAGCAGCACATGGATCTTTACGATGGCGGCTTCGGCCATGCACCTTACACCACGACGATCGTCCCGCGCGGCGGTGGCGGCTACGGCCCCATGCAGTGGCCCACGATTCTCGCCATCGATGCCTGGCAGCTCGCCAAACAGTGCGGCATTCCGGAGAACCACGCAGGATTGGACTCAGCCTTCAAGTTTCTTGATCACGGCACCACCGTCAACGGCCACGTCGCTTACGGCGGCGAGTTCACACTCAACAACGGCCCCGTCGATCCGGAGAAATGGAAAACCGGGTCTGACAACAACTACACCTTCTCCGCGAAATCCGGACTCGCCTACATGGCCTACATGCTCTCGCCCGAGCGGCCTGAATCGGCGGCACGGATGAAACTGCACCTCTCGCACATGGAAAATTCCTACAAGGACATGCCAGACGGCCATGCCGACGCGATGATGGGATTCACCTGGGGATTCGCAGGCGTTCTGGCGTCCGATGACGCCGCACTGAAAAAGAAGATCAGCCAATACTACATCCCCTGGCTCAACATGGCCCGTTGCGCCGGCAGTGACTCTTATGTGATCCTCCCCGGCCGAGATTACGCCGACCTCGCCTACTACCGCGACAACGTCCGCAATTACACCACCTCCTCGGTCGCCTTCATCTACAGCTTCGCCACGCCCCGGTTGCACGTTCAGGGCATCGGGCGCAAGTCGTAGGATTCGAAGGCACTTCGTCAGGAAATCCTCAGCCGTCTTGGCAGAAGATCTCGTCTCCGTATTGCTGCCGGAGGAAAAGGAGGTCCGGCGCGTCCTTTTCACGGTGGGTCTTTTCCTTCATGCGCCACAACAGACGCGGCGAAGCAAAGGGAATCGGAACGCCGTCAATCGTGCGGATGATGGAATCCTTGATGGCCTCATCGTAGCGAATACCGCAGGCGGAAGCCATCAGGTCCACGCAGATTTCATCCCCGACGCGGACCACGCTGTATTGAGACACCTCGCCGGGGAGCAGCTCCTTCACGGCTTGGTCGGGCAGGATTTCGAGGGCTTGATAAACGAGCGCCTCGTTTTCCAGCGAGGTATCGATGACGAAGTCGATATCCATCGTCGATCGCGGATAACCGGCGGTAATGATGGCAAAGCCGCCGATCACGATGTAGCGGGCTCCCAACTCATTGAGCCGGGCGCAAAGTTTCACGAAGTCTTCCTGCGTAGGCGCGCGGGAAATCAGTTCTTCGCCTTCGGGCCACGGCTCATCATCCATTGGTCTGCCTCCTCATGGGTATGAAACCGGAAAACGCCGCGCCGCGGCAGTTTGTGCCCGGATGCGGACAGCAGACCGGTCGCCAGTTTGTTCATGTCGCTGGCCACACGCAACGGATCGACAGGCGGTCGGCGGCGACCGACCTGCTTGCCGATGGTTTCCTCCAGATTGATGACCGTGCGCGGTTCGTTCACGGTGGCAAGCTAGCACGCCGAGTCAGGCGTGGCGAGAGCTTGTTTAGCCACCAGTGCCTTCAACTCTCGTCGGTGCGGATTCTTGCTTGAGTCTGGCCAGATCAGCAAGGTCTTGTGGGCGGCCCGTGGCCTGCTTGTTGCGGATGAGTTCGGCCTTGCCGATCACTTGGATTTCAAACCCGTCGAGATCCACAGAGGTTCGGGAAGCCCATGCCTCCTGCCAGGTCACACCGCTGATGCCGGTGAGGATATCGATGCGGTTGGGGGCGCGGCCAAGCTGGATGACCTGATCGGGTTCGAGAAAATCATCGCGTGAAATGCCCGCGTTGCCGAAGCCGAAGTCCGAGAGAACATGGAAAAGATTGTCAGCGTTTCCGGGAGAAACCAGGACCATGAGATCGATATCTTCCGTAAAGCGTGGAGCGCCATGGAAGGCGAGCGCGTAGCCGCCTACCAGCAGGAACTCAACTTTCCGCGAGAGGCACAATGCGATGAACTCGCGGATGTCCGGGTGTAGTTTCATCAGGCTCTGGATAGAACATGGTTCCGCGTTTGAGGATTTCCTCGAAGACCAGCAGCGCGGTCCGCGCGTCTTCGATCAAAGGTGGAATGCCCTCCGTTTTGAGAGGTCTTTTTGAAACGACCCTTTCCATGGTCGAAAGGTTACCGGCGGCTGGAGGTGATGTCGAGTGCTTCCTCGGCGGGTGCGACGGCAGTCATGGACTTCAGTCCGTGATGCTCCGGTGAAGAACGGACTGAAGTCCCTCACTACGTTGACTCAAGCCACCAATGCTTTCAACCTGCAGCAGACTTCCTCAACGTTCGCACGCGAGTTGAAGGCGGAGATGCGGAAGTAGCCTTCGCCGGCGGAGCCGAAGCCGGAGCCGGGAGTGATGACGACCTGGGCTTCGCCCAACATCTTGTCGAACATGTCCCATGATGTGAGACCAGCCGGGCAACCGACCCAGACGTAGGGCGCGTTCTCACCGCCGAAAACCGGGAGTCCGGCGGCAGCGGCGGCTTCGCGAAGGAGCTTGGCGTTGCCCATGTAGTGTTCGATGAGCGCGCTTACCTGTTGTTTCCCTTCCTCCGAAAAAACCGCGGCTGCGGCTTTCTGGACCGGATAGGAAGCGCCGTTGAACTTGGTGCTGTGGCGGCGGCTCCAGAGCTGGTGGAGCGGGATGCGGCTGCCGTCGTCCGCTTTGCCGCTAACCGATTTCGGGATGACGATATAGGCGCAGCGCACGCCGGTGAAGCCGCCGTTTTTCGAAAACGAGCGGAACTCGATGGCGCAGTCGCGCGCGCCTTCGATCTCGAAGATGGAACGCGGAATTTCCGGGTCTTGGATGAACGCCTCGTAAGCGGCGTCGAAGAGGATGATGGCGTCGTTCGACTTCGCATACTTCACCCAGGCTTCGAGCTGCGCGCGGGTGGCCACGGCACCCGTCGGGTTGTTAGGGAAGCAAAGGTAGATGAGGTCGGCCTTTTCCGCGGGCACGTCGGCGACGAAGTTGTTAGCTGCGTTGCACTCCAAATAGAGCAGTCCCGCGTAGGCGCCCTTTTCATCGGCATCGCCGGTGTTGCCGGCCATCACGTTGGTATCGACGTAAACCGGATAGACGGGATCGGTGATGGCGATGACGTTTCCTTTTCCAAAGATATCGAGGATGTTGCCGGTGTCGCACTTGGAACCGTCGGAAATGAAGACCTCGTCGGCGGAAATGCCGAGATTGGCGAACTGGTTGTCCACGATGGCCTGGCGGAGAAACTCGTAGCCTTGCTCCGGGCCGTAGCCCTTGAAGGTGGCGCGGTCGGCCATTTCATCGACGCCTTCATGCATCGCCTTGACCACGGCGGGAGGCAGCGGCTCGGTGACGTCGCCGATGCCGCAGCGGATAATGCGCGCGGCCTTGTCCGGGTTCGCCTCGCTGTAGGCTTTCACGCGGCGGGCGATTTCGGGAAAGAGGTAACCGGCTTTGAGTTTCAGGAAATTCGAGTTGATGGCTGCCATGGCGGGCCGGGATTTAGCGGGGCGATGGCGGGAGAGGAAGAGTATTTTTGCCGCAAGGTTGCAGCAAGCCGCTTCGCTAAGGACCGTTGCAGTCGGCACCGCTTTATTCCGTCACCACCCGGCCTTCGCGATAGGTGTGGTTTTTGTCCTTAAACTCGCGTTCATTGACCACCTCGAAGGTGGCGGCATCGGCATCAGACACCACTTCCCCCTTGTAATAGACATGGTTGGCGTCCTTGGCGTAACGCGCGAAAGTCCATGCCCAGTTCGCCTCGTGATCGGGCGAAACGATTTTCAAGGTCTGCGGGTCCGCGCCGGCGATCACTTTATCAAGGAAGTAGGCCTGCCTGGCATCCTTTGCATAGCCGTAGAGCAACGCCTCGAAGGTGGCGGGATCGGCAATGGGGTAGGTCTTGCCGCCCACCACGTACTTCTTGTCATCGTGCGCCCAGAGTTGCTCCCAGAGGTTCTCCCAGGGATCGTTGTTCATGCCCGTGGGTTCGGCCGGGATGAGCAGCTTGAATGCGGACATGTTCATGTGCAGCGCGTATTGCCCGCCGAGGTTGTCCTCGAAGTTCACCGCATAGTAGTCGTTCTTGTCATGCGCGACGCGGCCGTCACCGATGACCTGATAGGTTGCGGGATCCGCGCCTTCGACGATGTTACCCGAGGAGTAAACATGATGCTTGTCACGCGCGAGCGTGCTGTTGCCGTTGAGCACTTCGAACGGCACGCTCGGGTCGTAGCCCTTCGCACCCGGGATCACCGCACCGCGCCAGTAGATCTGCCCGGCATCGCCGGCGTAGGAACTGTCGAAAGTCTGGAAGGTCTTCGGATCCGCACCCGAGAGGGCTTTCCCTTCATGGTAAACATGCGTCGCGTCCTTCGCCCAAAAGTCGGCAAGGACCACTTCGAAGGTTTTGGGGTCCGCTCCTTCGAGCTTCGTTTGGCTTGGCACCCAGTTGCCGAAGAAGTTGTTGTTCCGAGTGTAGTAAACGCCATCTGCCTTCACCGCATAACCATCCGGAACCGTCTGCGGTTTCGTTGGCGGGCCGGTGGTGAAAGAGGCATTGGAGAAAATGCTCTTCAGCACCTTCACCGCGCCGAAGCCGAAGGCGATGATCGCCCCGACGACAACGACAATGACGCTGAGACAGCCGATCACCACTTTGGGAAAAGTCTTCATGGGGGTTGCCAGTGACTGCCGACGGAGACCACGTGAAACAGGGACGAGGCACCGCGTTTTCGATCGTGCACGGTGGATGGATTCACCCGATGCCACGCCCGCGTCAAAAACCAAGACGCGGAACTGTTCAAGAAATTTTTCCCTTGGAATGCCAGACACCCGATCCCGGAGTGATTCCCGGGGTCGGGCTGTTAGGGCGAACGGGTGCGGTTGGTGCGATCCATTTGCCGGAGCCGGAACGGATCATTCCGAGGCCGCTTCGGTCTTTTCTCCGGCTTCCTTCCAGCCGGAGATACCGGCGGAGAGGTGTTTCACGTTGGTGTAGCCGAGTTCCTTGGCCTTCTTCGCGGCGGCCATATAGGCACCGCATTTCGGGCCGCCACAATAGGCGACCACCAGCGCGCCTTTATCGGATGGTAGGGCTTTCTCCAGGTTGGCTCCGCCTTTTTCGTAGTGCACAGCAGTCGGAATGTGACCTTCCTTGTAGGAACCGCTGCCATTCACGTCGATGACCGTGACAGACTTTTCGGCGATCGCCTTTTTGAGTTCCGGGATGGTGATGTCGGCGAATTCACCGGCAAATGCGGTGGCGGCGAAAACGAGACCGAGAGCGAGCGTGACGAGTTGTTTCATGATTTTCGAAGGAGTGTTGTGGTTGGTTTGAAGATGCGCTTTTTGACGTGATGCCAAGCGGCGGCACAGGGATGGGAACCCTTTCCGGGCAATTTATTTCAAAAGAGTTTCAGCGAGTGGACTTCTTGCAACCCATCGAAAGAAAAACGCGGCCAGGTCCGCCAAGGAAGCCTGTTCTCAGGCGACCGGGGTAACCGCGGAGTCATCCGGCAGGTGTCGTTCGCAGTATTCATTTCCGTCGGTGCCGACGCGGAACTCGAGGTCCGGATCGTGATGCTCGGTCTTGTTGCAGACCTTGCATTGGTGGATGGCTCCGGAGCTGTCGATGATCGCGCGGCGGAATTCGTGACGCCGCTTCATGGTCTTCCAACCACCGTTCCGCAAGGCGATTCCGCCACCGACAGCGCCCCCGGCTAACAGACCGGAAACGTGCGCCCAGTTGGCGATCGG
>CANBTO010000026.1 GCA_947372405.1 Verrucomicrobiaceae bacterium | reverse complement strand
GTGAACATGGCCTGGGACCCGGAGGACTCGACGGCCAACTACAACGGCACGATGTTGGAAGCCGTCACCAAGGACCAGCTCAACACCGGGCTGACCGGCCAGATCCGTTACCGCGTGGCGGACCGCAACCTTTACGCCTTCCTCTTCGGCATCAAGAACCCGTACGCGCACGTGATGGGCTACTTTGTCTCGGTGCTGCGCGAGCGCATCGCCAACTTCGAGGCGCCGCCGGTGCCTAACGAAGACGGCACGCCGGACAGCGCGGCCGTCATCGGCATTTCCATCAACGACCTGCGCAAAAACCTGCGCGATCTCAACGAACACATGGACAGCGAGTGCATGTCCTCCGCCGCACGTTATGGCATGGTCCTGGACGCCACCTTGATCACCGGCATCGATCCGCCGCCGGAAGTCGAGTCCGCGCTCGCGGCCATCAACACCGCCTACAATCAGGTTTCCTCGGACATCAGCCTCGCGCAGGCTTCGGCGGACCAGAAGATCGTCCAGTCGCGGCGTGCGGTGGAGATCGAAACGCTGCGCGCACAGGCCGAGGTGGAACCTCTAACACGCCTGGCCGCCCAGCTCATCGCCTTGAAAGCCAGCGGCAGCGAAGCGCTGCGCGCCTATGTCCGCAACGTCCGTCTCGCCTTGTTTGAGAAGGCCCAACAAGTATTCGTGGAATCCAAAAAATGAACTTCATCTACTCCGTCCTCATTACCTTCTTCGTGTGCTCCATCGGGTTTCCGATCCTTTTCGGCATCGCAAGGATGCTTGGACTTTATGCGATCATCCAGGAACGCCAGTGCAATGTTTACGTGCTCTTCGGCAAGGTGCTCGCCACCATCGACGAACCCGGCCTGCATATCCTGCCGTTCAAGCTCGGCCCCGCTTCGTTCATCGTCAACTGGCTCGGCAAGTGCCACGTGCTCGACATGCGCCTGGACCAGGAATACCTGCGCAGCCAGCCGGTGAACTCCGAGGAAGGCGCGCCCATGGGCATCGGCATCTGGCACGAGATGTTCATCAGCGATCCGGTGGCCTATCTCTTCAAGAACAGCGACCCGCGTGGTTCACTCTCCGCCAACGTCAGCAACTCCACCGTGCGCTGCTTGAGCAACATGCCGCTCGCATTGATGATGGTGAACCGCCATGCGATGAGTGACAATGTGCGCAACGAGGTTTCCCCGAAGTCCCACGAGTGGGGCTACAAGCTCGGCTCAATCTACATCCGCAAGGTGCACTTCCGCGACGTCGGCATGATCCGCCAGATCGAAAGCAAGGTGGTGAACCGCCTGCGCCAGGTGACCTCCGCCATCAAGCAGGACGGTGCCAACCAGGTGAGCATCATCACCAGCACCGCCGAGCGCCAGGCCGCCGTCGAATTCGCCAAGGCCGCCGCCATCCGCCCGCAGATCGTGGGCGAGGCGCTCCAACAGATTTCCGAGGACAAGGACGTGGCCGAAGCGATGTTCGAGATTCTGGAAACCCAGAAGGTCATCGGCAGCGGCGCGAGACTCACCGTCCTGCCGCCGAGCGGTGAACTGTTAGCCCAGCTCATCGCAGGCCAGTCGGATTCATCCCACTCCAAAACTCCGCCTCCATTGGCGTGAGTTGCCATGAGGAAGGGACCGACCTGATACCGGTGCGGCAAACGCGACGAACATGAAGGCGTCCGGAAAACCCAAACCTCCGCTCACTTCTCTCGAATGGGCAAGACGGGTCAACCGGACGTGGCTGGTGAAGGGACATCTCAACGACGAAGCGGATGCCTGGCTGGAACATCTCTCCGCGCTCGACGACGGTCGTCTTCAACTTGCTTGCGAAGCGGCCCGCGAGATGTGCGCCATGCGCGAGCCGCAGTGCGACCCGAAGCCATGGTTCTATGCGGGGCTCTTCTGTCTCGCCACGGCGGATGAAGCATGGCGTTTCCTCGCCATGCACCGGATCACCCGGGCCAGCATTCCCAGCCTGGAGCATGACGAGGAGGTGAATCTTTGGATGAACCGCGTGAGCCCGGAAACCAAGGCGTTGATCGACAGATTGCGTGCGGCGCTCCGCAACATTCGCGGACATCCGAACTCCTGACACCCTGTGGTTCCATTCCCTTGGGAAGGGCGAAACGCGTTCGCCGATCGCGCATGGAAAGCCGATGAATGGAGCCAAGCGCTGTTCCCGTCCCCGGCAGAGCCGCCAGGCAACGAAGTATTCGGCTCCGCATTTTTTGCTTTCCAGCAATCTCCCTGCAGTTAGCCTGTCGGCAATCGTTTCTCCCGTTCCAATGGTTCTTCCTCTCCCATCGCGTGCCGCGTGGAAAGTTCAAAGGCAGCGACCATGTCTGAGGTTTGGGATCCCGGTGCCGGTTTCCATGTCCACCTCACTGCCAAAGCATCACATCAGGTAGCATCCTATGAATACCGAACCTACGCAGACGCTCAAGCGGCGTCAGTTTCTAACACAGGGGGCGATGGCGGCAAGTGCCGTGGCATTTCCGTATTTCATTCCGGCCTCGGCACTGGGCCGGGATGGGACGGTCGCTCCGAGCAACCGCATCGTGATGGCCGGCATTGGAATCGGCGGACGTGGATCGGGCGATCTGAGCGTCATGCTCGGCGAGCGGGACGTGCAGTTCGTGGCCATCTGTGATGTCCACAAAGGTCGTCGTGATGCCGGCAAGAATGCAGTGGATTCCACCTACGGCAACACCGATTGCGCGAGCTATGCCGACATGCGCCAACTCCTGGCGGAACGAACGGATGTCGAGGGCGTGTTGATCGCCACCGGCGACCGCTGGCATGCGTTGGCGTCGGTGCTGGCAATGCGTGCGGGCAAGGATGTGTATTGCGAGAAACCGTCCTGCCTGACCATGGCACAGGGACAAATGATCGTCGAAACCGCCAGGCGGTATGGGCGGGTCTTTCAAACAGGAGCCCAGCGACTCAGCGAGTCGCCTCATGTCTGCGCCATCGAAATGGCAAGATCAGGTCTGTTGGGCCGGATCGAGACCGTATATGCCGACTGCCGCTGGCGCGGAGGTTCCCGTCACGACTGGTTGCCGGTGGAACCCGAGCCGGCGAAGACGGACCTCGACTGGGATCTCTGGCTCGGTCCCTGTCCCTCGCGACCCTACAACGGAAGTTATGTCAATGGCGGAGGATGGTATCACTTCGAGGATTTCGCCACCGACATCGCGATGTGGGGAGCGCACACGGTCGCCCAGGCCTTGGCGGGTCTCGACATGGAGAACGTGACCTCCATTGATTTCAATTTCACCGCACCGGACTCGACGATGGTGACGCGTCTGTCCAACGGCGTGAAGCTGGTTCTCTACCGGCAGGCTGGCAGCGTCTGGGATCCGTGCCAATACTGGAACGGCTCATGTGGCGAGCGTTTCGATGGCTCCGATGGCTGGGCCGGGGCCGCCGACGGTTATTCGAAACCCGATGTTTCATCGCCCGCATTGCTGAAGGATTACAAGAAGGTGATGGCGGAATATAAAAGCCGGACACAACGGCCGATGAACCACGTGCGGGATTTCTTCAACTGCATCCGGTCGCGCCGGACCACGGTGGCGAATCCCGAAGTGATGTTCCGTTCCATGAGCATCTGTCTGGCCGCCGATATCTGTGAGAAACTGCGGCGCAACCTGAAGTTTGATTTGGTGAAGGCTGAGTTTGTCGGTGATGCCGAAGCCAACCGCCTGCGGAATCGCGCGATGCGGGCGCCATACACGTTTTGATCCAATTGTTCCGGAGACATCATCATGAAACATTTATGCTTCGCCATTTTCCTGCTAGCCGGCACTGCGTTCGCCCAGGAAGACCGATTGTTAGCCATCCTCAAGACGGACGCGCCGCCACTGGAAAAGTCCGATGCCTGCCGGGAACTCGCGCGCGTCGGCACCAGCCAGGCCGTGCCTGTCCTGGCACCGATGCTCGCGAATGAGAAACTCTCCCACATGGCCCGCTTCGCGCTGGAACCCATCGCCGATCCAGCAGTGGACGAGGCGTTTCGCGCCGCCCTCGGCAAGGTCAAGGGGCAGTTGCTCGTGGGTGTCATCAGCAGCCTCGGCGTTCGCAGGGATCCGGCGGCCATTGCGCCGCTGACCGGGCTTCTATCAGATCCGGATACCTCCGTGTCGCAGGCAGCGGCGAGGGCCCTTGGTTGCATAGGCGGAGCGGCCGTGGCGGGGCTTGAGGGCGCTCTAACCACCAGTTCAGGGCCCAACCAACTCGCCGTTTGCGAAGGTTTGCTCCACTGTGCCGAGGCGACCTCAGGAGCCGATGCGGTTGCCATTTATGACAAACTGCGGGCCATGCCGGACCTGCCACTGCAACTGCGTGTAGCCGCCTTGCGAGGCTCTATCAGAAATGACGGCGCCAAGGGTCTGCCATTGCTGGTCGAGTCGATCCGGTCCGAATCACCTGTGCCGGCGGCAGATGCGATCCGGATCTCGATGGAACTGACCGGCCCCGAAGTGACACAGGCATTGGTCGGAGAACTCGCAGCGGCCACGGAGTCGAAACAGATCCTCCTCATGCAGGCGTTGGGCTGTCGGGGCGACCCCACCGCCGTGCCGGCACTGCTGCCTCTGGCGCAGAGCGGCTCCGTCGATCAGCGCCTCGCGGCGCTCCGCAGTCTCATGCAACTCGCGCCCCCAACGTCGCTCCCGGTGCTGGCCGCACTGGCGAAAGATCCCGAGGCGGCCATCTCGAGCGAGGCGCTGGCGGGGCTCGTCGGCTTTCCCGGCAAGGATGCCGACGCGGTGCTGTTGGGATTGATGGATGGCGCGTCCCCAAAGATGCGCATCGCGGTCATTGGGGCGATCGGCCAGCGGCGTATCGCCACAGCCGTCCCGGCATTGATGAAGGAAGCGGCATCTGCGGATGAGGATGTGGCAAACGCCGGCCGCAAGGCGCTCCACGATCTCGACGGGAAGAAAGACGGCGATTTCATTTCCATCTTCAACGGCAAGGACTTGTCCGGCTGGAATGGCAAACCCGGTTGGTGGAAGGTCGAGGACGGCGCGTTGACAGTGGAAAGCACGCCGGAAAAACCATGCAAGGAATGCAATTATCTCATCTGGCGCGGCGACCAGCCCGCTGACTTCGAGTTGCTGGCCGATTTCAAACTCAGCAGCGGTGCAAACTCCGGCATCCAACTCCGCTCCAAGGAACTCCTCAACTGGGACACATACGGTTATCAGGCGGATATGACTGGCGACGGATCATTGGTCGGCTTTGTCTATCACCACAAATACGCCCTCATCGCCGGCCGCGGGGACAAGTCGGACTTCGCCGCTGACGGCACGAAGACCGTCGAGTCGCTCGGAGATCCTGCGGAACTCCTGAAACATTTCAAACCGGGCGAATGGAACACCTACCACATCATCTGTCGCGGCCCCGGGATCACACTGTTTGTAAACGACGTCCTGATGTGCCGGATCACCGATCACCGAGTCACATCAAAGGATTCCCACGGCATCATCGCCCTCCAGATGCATCCTGGTCCGCCCATGAAAATCCAGTTCAAGAATATCCGCATCAAGCAATTGAAGCAGGATGATCCCAGCCCTTCCGACTGACTCGGTTGTTACAGGCGGCGGGCAGGATGCGGTAAAGACCTGTCTGGCAGACCACTTGATCACCCGCGCCAGCATTCCCAGCATGGAGCAAGACGAGGAGTTCACTTGCGGATCGACCGCGTGAGTACGGAAACCAAGGCGTTGTCCGGCAGATTGCGTACGGCGCTACGCGCGATTCGCGCAGAGCCAGGTTCCTAACAACATCGTGGATGGATGTTTCATGGAGGTTTATTCTACAGGAGATGAACCATACCGCGACATCGCCCTCGGATCTGCCGCGCGCGGAGAAAAAGCCCGTGTTGCGGGGAAATCTCGAGGAACTGCTGGCAAAGGCCGGCATCCGGGTCAATGGCGGCCGGGCATGGGACATGCACTTGCGCATGCCTGACGTGCTGGAACGCATTGCCGCCCATGGCAGCCTCGGCCTCGGCGAGTCCTACATGGACGGCGACTGGGATGCGGAACAACTCGACGAATTCTTCACCCGAATCCTGCGGGTCAGGCTGGACCGGCAGGCCAGACCCATCAGCCTGCTGCTGCCGATGCTGCGAGAGCGGCTCCTCAACCGCCAGAATACGAAACGCGCCTGGCAGGTGGGAAGAGTCCACTATGACCTCGGCAATGATTTCTATCAGGCCATGCTCGGGCCAAGCATGGCCTACAGCTCCGGCTACTGGAAGAACGCGGATACATTGGCTGCAGCGCAGGAGGCGAAACTGGACCTGATCTGCCGCAAACTGCGACTCGAGCCCGGCATGCGCTTGCTCGACATCGGCTGCGGCTGGGGTTCCTTCATGGCCCACGCGGCCGGGCATTACGGAGTGAAGTGTGTGGGCATCACCGTTTCCAAGGAACAGGCCGCGTTCATCCGCGAGCATCACCAAGGAATGCCGATCGATGTCATTCTGGAGGACTACCGGGATCTCGACGGGCGCTTCGACCGGATCGCGAGCATCGGGATGTTCGAACATGTGGGAAAGAAGAACCACCGCACCTACATGGAGGTCGCAAGGCGCTGCCTGACGGATGAAGGACTTTTCCTGCTGCACACCATCGGCAAGAACGAACGCGCAGGCACCACCGATCCATGGATGGACCGCTATATCTTTCCCAACGCCGAACTGCCGGCCATCAGTCATATCAGCGATGCGGCGGACGGACTCTTCGTCACGGAGGATCTACATAACTTCGGCGCGGACTACGACCGGACGCTGATGGCGTGGCACGCGAATTTCGAGAACGCGTGGCCACGCTTCGCGGACACACTGGGCGAGCGTTTCCACCGCCAGTGGCGCTACTATCTGCTATCCAGCGCCGGAGCCTTCCGCGCGCGCGACGTGCAGGTCTGGCAGTGGCTGTTTTCCAAACAAGGAGTCCCCGGCGGATGCGCGAGGGTGGATTAGTACCGTTCCCGGAGTTCAAGCCACAGCTTGTCTCCCATTTAAGCAAGCTGAAGCGAGAACTCCAAAGATCCTCTGGCGACTCCTGAGCACTTTACCAAACGGTGGTGTCACTCAGTCCTTAGGCCTGGTCCCTAGCGATGATCGGAAATACTTCAGTTCAAGCAGTCTAAAAGCATTTAAATCCGCAACGACATGGGTAAGAATGGTTCATCTGCATTGCTGCCACCGCCCGATCCGATGAGAAGTAAGAAATTTTTCCATGCAATTTCCACAGCACTCACCTTGCTTGCCGCACTTGTGATGCCCAACTGTTGCTCCGCTACGGACGCTCCCGGCGAATCTCAAGCGCTCATCGCCCCCGCCCAAGTGCCAGAAGGCTTGAAAAAATCCGACTGGCAGAGGATCCGGGCCGCCCATGACGGGTGGCTGCATGAATTCCGCAAGGTAGATGACGGTTGGCAGGCGTTCAATCCGGGCCAGCAATGGACCACCACTTTTGATGGCTGTGGCTTCCTGGCCACTCCCAAGGCGGCCTCATGGACCTGGGGGCTGGAACTCAGGAGTTACGGCTTCGGTTCGTCACTCACGGTGAAGCACGGCATGGCTGTGCCGGTGGCGGCGGGACCGCGCCTCACCTACCGCTGGCAGAACGGGCTGGAGGAATGGTTTGTGAACGACGAGCGCGGGTTGGAACATGGCTACACCGTGCCCAGCCGCCCGGAGGGAGCGCGGGAGGGCGAAGCGCTGGTTTTCACACTTTCCACCCTTGGCTGTCTCATGCCCTCGGTCTCCAGCGACCAGCAGACGGTACATTTCCGCGATGAGGCTGGCGCACCCGTGCTCAACTACTCCAAGCTCAAAGTGTGGGATGCGGATGGCATGATCCTGCCATCACGCTTCGAGCGATCGGCAGCCAAGGAATTTCGTCTGTTGGTCGAGGAAACCGGTGCCCGCTACCCGCTGACTATTGATCCCATGGCCCAGCAGGCCTACCTCAAGGCCAGCAATTCGCAAGCAAGTGACCGGTTCGGCTGGTCCGTGGCAGTGAGTGGAGACACGGTGGTCGTCGGGGCTAACGGGGAGGACAGCATCACGGGCGGGGTGAACAGCACGCCCGATGACAGCGGTGGCACGCTTTTTGAATCTGGCGCGGCATATGTGTTTGTGCGCAGCGGTGGCTCCTGGAGCCAGCAGGCCTACCTCAAGGCCAGCAACCCGGGGAAGAGTGACCGGCTTGGCGAATCCGTAGCGGTGAGCGGCGACACAGTGGTGGTCGGTGCTCGACAAGAAGACAGTAGCACGCCCGGGGTGACTGGCACGCCTAACGAGAGCGCGAGCAATTCGGGCGCGGCGTATGTGTTTGTGCGCAGCGGGGGCTCCTGGAGCCAGCAGGCCTACCTCAAGGCCAGCAACCCGGGAGTGGATGACCTGTTTGGTACCTCCGTGGCGGTGAGTGGCGATACCGTTGTCGTCGGGGCTCATGATGAAGACAGCAGCACGACCGGGGTGAACAAAACGCCAAATGAAGGGGCTACGGATTCCGGTGCCGCGTATGTGTTTGTGCGCAACGGAAATTCCTGGAGCCAGCAAGCGTATCTCAAGGCCAGCAACCCGGGGGTGTTTGACTATTTCGGCAGTGCAGTGGCGGTGAGTGGCGATACCGTTGTCGTCGGGGCTAATTCGGAAGACAGCAGCTCGCCCGGGGTGAATGGCACGCCTAATGAGAGCGCGATCGATTCCGGAGCGGTGTATGTGTTTGTGCGCAGCGGGGGCACCTGGAGCCAGCAGGCCTACCTCAAGGCTAGCAACCCGGGGACGAACGACGCATTCGGCCGGTTCGTGGGGGTGAGTGGCGATACGGTAGTCGTCGGGGCTCCTTTTGAAGACAGCAGCACGACCGGGGTCAACAGCACACCTGATGAGAGCGCGAGCGATTCGGGAGCGGCGTATGTGTTTGTGCGCAGCGGGGTTGCCTGGAGCCAGCAAGCTTATCTCAAGGACAGTAACCCTGGGGCGGGTGACAATTTCGGCACTGCTGTGGCAGTGAGTGGCGACATCGTGGTCGCCGGGGCTTGGCATGAAGCGAGCAGTACCGCGGGTGTGAACAGCACGCCCGATGATGGGCTTTACGGCTCCGGCGCGGCGTATGTATTTCTGCGCAGCGGGAATTCATGGAGCCAGCAGGCCTACCTCAAGGCCAGCAACCCTGGGGAAACGGACTGTTTCGGCCTATCTGTGGGGGTGAGTGGCGGCACGGTGGTCGTCGGCGCTTACTTTGAAAACAGCAGCTCGACGGGGGTGAACAGCATACCCAATGAAAGCGCGGGCGATGCTGGAGCGGCATATATCTTCACAGGCTTTGGTCAGCAGCCCAGTGCCGCCGAATTGTTCGTGAGTTTTGCAACGAACGCCGGACTCAATGGGGCAGATGCAATACCAGATGCCATGCCCTTCCACGACGGTGTTTCCAATCTACTGAAATACGCCTTCAACATGAACCCCAAAGGGCCCGATACCTCGACCATGCAACCAGGTGGAAGCTCGGGGTTACCCTCAGCCGGACTCTACACCTCGGGAGGAAGCACTGTTTGGCGCGTCGAATACGTCCGTCGCAAGGACAGCGGGCTTATATATACCCCACAGATATCCACCACCCTCGCCGCGGAAAACTTCGAACCTATGACCGGCACAACAATCATCACCGACATCGACGCTGAATGGCAACGTGTGGCTATCGAAGAACCATACGATCCAGCATCCACTCCGCGCAGCTTCGTTCGGTTGAAGGTTGCTATTCCATGAATCGCACAGGCACGCAGCGGTCATGGAAGGAGGCAAATCACACGAGATTACACGAAGGGTCAGCGATTTCAGTTTTTGCTCTTTGCACCGTTTTAATGAAGTCCTGAAATCTCTGAATCACCTTGTTTGAATGCTTTTCGGAGTTCTTCCTCGGAATCCGGGCTCAGTCCAATGACAACGGTTGAAGCAAATTCCTCCGGAGTTGTTCCGGAGTGATTTCCTTTTCCCAACGGCTGATGACGACTGTGGCGACGCCGTTCCCTATCAGATTGGTGATGGCGCGGCACTCGCTCATGAATCGGTCGATGCCGACCAGCAGGGCGAGCGATTCGAGCGGGATGCCGGGCACAGCCTGCAGCGTGGCGGCGAGCGTGACGAAGCCCGCGCCGGTGACGCCGCTGGCACCTTTGGAGGTGATCATCGCGACAGCTAACAGAGCAAGCTGATGATTCAGATCGAGATGGGTGTTGGTGGCTTGTGCGAGGAACACGGCGGCCATGGACATGTAGATGTTCGTGCCGTCGAGATTGAAACTGTAGCCGGTGGGAATCACCATGCCGACGGTGGATTTCGCGCACCCGAGTTGCTGCATCTTGTGGATCATGCCGGGCAACGCGGTCTCGGAGGAACTGGTGCCGAGCACCAACAAGAGTTCGTCCTTGATGTGTGCCATGAACCGGAAGATCGAGAAGCCGGCAACGCGCGCGATGATTCCTAACACGATGACGACGAAGAGTCCGGACGTCAGATAGAAACCCGCCATCAGCCAGAGCAGTTTGGTCAGTGAGCCAATGCCGAAGCTACCGACGGTGTAGCCCATCGCACCGAACGCGCCGAGCGGCGCGACCTTGACCACCAGGCTCATCAACCGGAAGAACACCTGCGCGCCGGAGTCGATGACATGCAGCACCGGCTTGCCGCGTTCGCCCATGCCGGCGATGGCCAGAGCGGTGAGGATGGAAACGAACAGGATCTGAAGCAGATCTCCTGAAACGAAGGCGCCAAAGAAGGTTTTAGGGATGATGTTGAGCAGGAACTCCGAAGTGCTCAGAGCCTTGGCCTTTTCCACGTAATCGTGACTGCTCGCAACGGCCGCTCCAGGATCCGCATGGAAGACGGCTCCGGGTGGAGTGAAGCCATCGCCGGGCTTGAGCGTGTTCACCACCAACAGGCCGATGACCAGCGCGAGCGTGGAAACGATCTCGAAGTAGAGCAGCGTCTTGCCACCCACGCGCCCGAGTTTTTTCAGATCCCCCATCGAGGCCACGCCATGCACAACGGTGCAGAAGATGATCGGCGCGATCATCATTTTCACCATCGCGACAAAAGCATCGCCCAAGGGCTTGAGCTCTTTTCCGAAATCCGGAAAGAGGCTGCCGACAACGATACCTAACAGCACCGCGACGATGACCTGTAGGTAAAGAACGCGGAACCAGGGCGTGCGTGGCGAGGGAGATATCATGGTGAATCCCCCCGGTTTCCATCACATCTCCAGCATCAGGCGCGCCGGGTTTTCCAGGGACTCCTTGATGCGGATGAGGAAGGTGACCGCCTCCTTGCCATCGACGAGGCGGTGGTCGTAGCTGAGCGCGAGATACATCATCGGGCGGATGACGACCTGGCCGTTCACGGCGACCGGGCGCTGCTGGATGGTGTGCATTCCGAGGATGCCGCTCTGGGGCGGATTGAGGATGGGCGTGCTGAGCAACGAGCCATAGGTGCCGCCGTTGGAGATGCTGAACACACCGCCCTGGAGATCATCGATGGTGATCTTCCCCTCCTTGGCCTTGGTGGCGTAGTCGAGGATGTCCTTCTCGATCTGCGCGAAGGATTTCTTGTCGGTATCCCGCAGCACGGGAACAAACAGTCCCTTCTCGGTGCCGATTGCGACTCCGATGTCATAATAATGGTTTTCGATGACGTCGTTGCCCTCGATGCGGCCGTTAATGGACGGAACGTCCTTGAGCGCCTGGGTGACGGCTTTGACGAAGAACGACATGAAGCCGAGCTTTACGCCGTGTTTCTTCAGGAACTCGTCCTGCACCGCCGTGCGCATGTCCATGACGGCGCTCATGTCCACCTCGTTGAAAGTCGTTAGAATGGCGGCGGTCTGCTGCGCGTTGACGAGATGGGTGGCGATCTTGCGGCGCAGCATCGACATCTTGCGGCGGGTGGTCCGCCCTTCGCTGGTCACGGCAGGTGCCTCGCGCTCCGCGATGGATGGCTGGATGGTGAAATCCGGCTTCAGCGGTGTGCCCGCCTGTAGCGGCGGTCTATGACCGTCGCTGACTGGAGCAGCGGGAACCGGTGCTTTCGGGACTGCGACCGTGGCCGGCTTGGTGACCGGAACCACGGCTTGAGTTGCAGTGGCCGCGATGGCCCCTGCTTCGATTTTGGCGATGACCGCGCCAATGGAAACCTCCTCGCCTTCCGGCACGAGGATTTTCAAGGTGCCGGAAACGGGCGCTTCGAGTTCATTGGATACCTTGTCGGTTTCGAGAACCACGAGGATCTCGCCTTTGACCACCGCCTCGCCGTCCTTCTTGCGCCACGAGGCGACGTTGGCGGAAGTGATGGACTCACCGGCTGCGGGCACCTTGATTTCGACGGTTTGCGCCGGGGCGGATGGAGCGGATGCGGGAGATACAGCTGGGGCAGAGGACGCAGCCAGGGCGGGAGATGGAGGTGCGGACTGAAGTCCTGCACTACTTTCGATGTGCGCAATAACCGTGCCGATCGCAACTTCCTCGCCCTCGCCGACGAGGATTTGAAGGATACCGTCGGCATCGGCTTCGAGTTCGTTGGAGACCTTGTCGGTTTCAAGGGTGACGAGAACCTGGCCCTTGCGGACGGAGTCGCCGTTTTTGACGTGCCAGCGGGCGACATTGGCGGAGGTGACGGATTCGCCTGAGGCGGGGACTTTGACGTCGGTGGTCATGTGTGAGTCTTGTTGAAATGTTGGAAAATCGATTCCGTGTCAGACGGAGAAGGCGCGTTCGAGGAGGGCCTTCTGCTCGCGGTAATGCATCGCCTTGGAGCCGGCGGCGGGACTGGAGGCGGCATCGCGTCCGGCATAGCGGACCTTGGTGCCGACGGCGCGGTCGAGACGCGGCCAGATGTAGGACCATGCACCCATGTTGAGCGGCTCTTCCTGGCACCAGACGAAGTGCGAGGCGTTCGAATACTGGCTGACGATGGCCTCCACCATCAGGCGGTGGAACGGATAGAGCTGTTCGATGCGGATGATGGCGGTGTCCTCAATGCCCTTCTCCTGGCGGTGAGCCATCAGGTCATAGAAAACCTTGCCCGTGCAGAAGATCACGCGGCTGACGTCCGTCGTGTTTGCGAAGGCCTTCGGGTCCGGCAGCACTTCCTGGAAACAACTGCCTTCAAGGAAATCCGCCTCGGTGGAAACCGCCTCAGGCCGGCCTAACAGACTCTTCGGAGTCATCAGCACCAGCGGCTTGCGGAAGTCCCGGCGCTTCTGGCGGCGCAGCGCGTGGAAATACTGCGCCGGCGTGGTGAGGTTGCCGACGATCATGTTCTTCTCCGCACAGAGTTGCAGGAAGCGTTCCAGGCGCGCGCTCGAATGCTCGGGGCCCATGCCTTCGTAGCCGTGCGGCAGCAGCATCACCAGATCGGTGGGCACCTGCCACTTGGACTCGGAGGAGGCGATGAACTGGTCGATGATCACCTGCGCGCCGTTCGCGAAGTCACCGAACTGCGCTTCCCAGAGGGTGAGCATTTTCGGATAGGAAAGCGAGTAGCCGTAGTCGAAACCGAGCACGGCGAATTCCGATAGAAGCGAGTTATGGACGCAGAACCTCGCCTGGTCGGTAGCGACGTGTTCGAGCGGGATGTGCTTGCCCGCGCCCTGATAGTCGTGCATGACGACATGGCGCTGCGAGAAGGTTCCACGACCGACGTCCTGGCCTGACAGGCGCACCGGCGTGCCATCTAACAGCAAAGAGCCGAATGCCAGGGACTCGGCGAAAGCCCAGTCGAAGGGGCCGCCGTTTTCAAGAGACTCCACGCGGCGCGGAATGAAACGTTTCTCCAGCGTCGGGTTGACGTTGAATCCTTGCGGGATGGTCGTGAGCACGCGTCCGATGTGATGGAGCCTGTCGCGACCAATGCCGGTGGCGACGGGAGCGTGGGAATACTCCGGCTGGACCACGGCGGTCGATCCGCTGAACGCGGTGCGGTCGCCCGCTTCCTGAAGCGAAAGCATTTTCTGATAGCCCTCCTCGAGCTTGTCCCAGATCGCGCGGTCTAACAAATCGACGTCCTCCCTGGAAATGACTGCTTCGTTGACGAGCTGGTCCTTGTAGATTTTGCCGAAGGTCGGACGGTCGGCGATCTTGCGCGCGATGACGGGTTGGGTGAAGGCCGCCTGATCCGCCTCGTTGTGGCCCTGCCTGCGGTAGCAGTACATGTCGATGACGATGTCCCGGCTGAATTTCTGGCGGAACTCGATGGCGAAAAGCGCGGCCCAGTAGAGTTCCATCGGCTCCTCGCCGTTCACGTGGAGGACGGGGGCCTCGATCATCTTGGCGATGTCTGTTGCATACGCCGAGGAACGCGCGTCGGCAGGCACCGTGGTGAAGCCGATCTGGTTGTTGATGATGATGTGGATGGTGCCACCGGTGCGGTAGCCGGGGAGTTGGGAAAGATTGAGTACTTCCGCAACCGATCCTTGTCCCGCGAATGCCGCGTCACCATGCAGCAGGATGGGCAGCACCTGGCGACGGTCGATTTCACCGCCACCCTCGCTGAGCACGCGCTGGCGGGCTCGCGCCTTGCCCTCGACGATGGAGTTCACCGCCTCCAGGTGGCTCGGGTTCGCAGCCAGGCCAACGCGGACTTTTCCATCAGGAAACTCGCGGATGCTTTCGTAACCAAGGTGGTATTTCACATCGCCGTCGCCCGCCACAAGGTCGGGTTCATAGTTCGGCGTGAACTCATAAAGCACGGTTGTTAGAGACTTGCGGACGAAGTTGGCCAGCACGTTCATGCGGCCGCGGTGGGACATGCCCATCTCGATCTCGCGCACACCCTGTGAGGGGCAGGCTTCGAGAATCGCGTTGAGCAGGATCATCGCACCCTCGCCGCCTTCATTGGAAAACCGCTTCTCGCCGAGGAACCGTTTACCAAGGAAGTTTTCAAACGCCTCGGCCTCCAGCACCCAACGCAAGGCACTGAGTTTCCGCTCGGCGGATCCTTCCGAGCGGATGGCGTGCGCTTCGATCCGCTCGCGCACCCAGTGGCGCACGGGCGTATGATGGATGTGCATGAACTCGAAGCCGATCTTGCCCGAGTAGGTTGCTTCGAGAGTCGCCACCATGTCGCGGAGCTTCATTCTCTCGCCATGGCGGAAATAGGCGTTCCAGGCCTCGCGATCCAGATCCGCATCCGTTAGACCGAACTGCTCGAGATTCAGGCGGGGATTACGCTCCGGGTGATCCTCCAGCGGGTTGATGTGCGCCTGGGTATGCCCAAGCGTCCGGTAGTTGTAGATCAGTGCCACCACGCGGCCGAAAAACACCAGATCCGCCTCGGAACACGCCGCCGCGGACTGCGATGCGGCTGGTTGAGTCTCACCCCTGTTTTTCAACTGGGCGATACCAAGTTCGAATCCTTGGAAAAACGCCGACCACGATTCCTCGACCGATCGCGGGTCCTCGCACCACTGGGCGTATTTCGCCTCCATCACATCCGCATTCTGCCGCGCCGAAACCGAAGAGTTCATTTGAAATGGTTGAAATTATGAGGCGAGCCCGCGAATTTCCCGCTTGGCCCGCCACGCGGGGGCATTCATTAAGGGGCGCGCCCCGCCGCGTCAACCGCGCAAGCCGGGATTTTCAGCCTTTCCAAAGGCACGGAGAACATGATCGAAGTCAACCACCTCACCAAACGATACGCCCGCCATGAAGCGGTGCGTGACGTCAGCTTCTCTGTCAGCCGCGGCGAAATCGTCGGGTTCCTCGGGCCTAACGGCGCTGGCAAGACCACCACGCTGCGCATGCTCACCGGCTACCTGCCGCCCACCTCGGGCACCGCACGCATCGCCGGCTTCGACATTTTCCGCCAATCCATCGAGGCCCGCAGGAAGATCGGCTACATGCCGGAAAACGTTCCGCTCTATGAGGACATGCGCGTGAGGGAGTATCTGAAGTTCCGCGCCCAACTCAAAGGACTTGGCCGCAGCGACACCCGCCGCCGCGTCGGCGATGTGCTCGACACCTGCGGCCTCCAATCCGTCCGCCGCAAGATGATCAAGACGCTTTCAAAGGGTTACCGCCAGCGCGTCGGTCTGGCTGACGCCCTCGTCCATGATCCCGAACTCCTGATCCTCGACGAGCCCACCAACGGCCTCGATCCCAATCAAATCCGCCAGATCCGCGAACTCATCCGCCAGCTCGGACAATCGCACACCGTCCTCATTTCCACTCACATCCTCCACGAGGTGGAAATGACCTGCAACCGGGTGATCATCATCGACAACGGAAAAATCAAAGCCACCGACACCCCTGCAAACCTCACCCAGCAGATGCGTGCCGCCGGCCGCATCCAGGTGGAAATCCAAGCCAACCCGGAAACCGTCGCCGGGGCCATCAACCGCCTCGACCAGGTGAAAAAAGTCACTCCCGAGCCTCTCGAAGACGGCTGGGTCCGCTTTACCGTATGGGTGGATTCCGGCACCGACTCACGTGAGGCCATCGCCCAGCTCGCTTCCCAATACGGCTGGCCGCTCCGCTCCCTCTTCCGCCACGTGGCCACGCTCGAAGACGTGTTCGTCGAGCTCACCCGCCGCGATTGAGCGGGGAGTTTTCCTCGCAAAGCCCGGCTCCGTGCGCACAGACGGACTCTGTCCGCGTCAAAACCACGCAGTTTGCCATTTACCGTTGACTGACCGGCCTCGCCTTGTTTTCTTTTCATTGTTGCGACTCATTCGCATTAAAGAAACTCCATTGCATGCAACAACTGAATCGAAACCATCCATGAAATCACCAAGAACCACCCCGTTCATTCCAACTTTGGCATGCCTTGGCGCCGCTCTGGCATTTGTCGCGTCGGCCTCCGCAGGTAGTCGTCATTTCGCCTACAGCTATGAAACCACCACCATGGCCAAAGGAGCGATGGAACTGGAAAGCTCGGTCACTTGGAAAACCGATCAGGAGGGGGATACTGATACCGAAAGCTTCGACATCCGTCACGAATTCGAATTCGGTGTGACGGACCGCCTCCAGCTTGCCTTCTACTTCGCGGATTGGAGCCACGCAAAAACCTCCGGTAAATCCAGCAGGACGAAGTTCGAGGACATCGCGGTGGAGGCGATCTACAACCTCACCGATCCAAACACATCGCCCTTCGGTTCCGCGATTTACGGGGAACTCAAGGGCAGTGACGACTTCATCGAACTGGAAGGCAAAATCCTGCTGCAGAAAAACATCGGCCCGTGGATGTTCGTTTACAACGCCGGTGGTGAAATCGCGTGGGAGGATGACTACAGCACCCGCGAGGCGGAGCTCATGCAAAGCATCGGCGTCGCATGCCAGCTCAATCCCTCATGGTCTCTCGGCACGGAGTTTCTCCACGAGATCGCCGTCCCGGACGCCAACACCCTCGGCGACAGCGGCGTCTATCTCGGCCCGAACCTTTCCTGGCGGAACCGAAACTTCTCCGCGACCGTCACCGGTCTCTGGCAGCTCACCTCGGTGCCAGGCGAACCCGGATTCCAGATCCGCACGATCTTTTCCTTCGACTTCTAACAAACGATCATGCGCTCCCGGACGTTCCTCCGCTTGCTCGCTGGCATCGGTATCACCATCATGTCTGGTTCCTGCGGTCCGTCATACTCGACTCCGCAGGTCACCGCGCAGCTCGCGAGATCCTCGCGCTCCACGGTTGCGGAACTTCAGCGCGGTCACGACGTTCACCAGGCCAAGTGCGCGAAATGCCATGAGTTCCAGAACCCCGCCGCATACGACGCCACGGAGCTCCGCAGGGAAATCATGCCGGCCATGGCGAGAAAAGCCAAACTCGAAGCCGCCGATGAAGAAGCCGTGACCGCCTATCTGTTAGCAGTGCGCAACGCACGACCGCAGCCATAACAAAGAAACCTGGAGTTCAATCCTCCTCCCGCATCCGCTCGTCCTCGAGCCAGTCGCCGCTGGTGATGCGCATGGATTCATCCAACGGTCCCAGCCATTCCCATAGCCATGCGTCCAGCGGGTTCCCACCGCAATCCACCACGGCCTTCACGCGCCGGTAGGCAACGCCTTCGAAACGATCGAGTGCGGCGAGCTGCGCGGCGTTCACCGCATGCACCTCGCCTGTTAGGACGTCGCCCGCTTCGTCAAGAACGAGTCCGGGATACCATTCGATCCGGTACATGCGTCCGCGCACGGTTCCCTTGGAGACGAACTCCGCGCCATCCATGCGGAAGTGGTTTGAGCCCCCACTTCGCAGCGTGCCATAGACAAACACGAATTCCCGGATCCCTGTCATGGTTTTAACTTGTTGATTCCAGTGCCCGCAGGACAAGCGCCCACATTCAGCTTTTCCCCCTTCGCCCGTGGCTCAGGGCCAAACGGTTGGCGGCAATAAAACGCTGGCGTCAGATCCATCCCGCCCGCCTTGCCCGGATCGATCCCCTTCCCCAATGCTGGCGAATCCGGAGCAAGCCGATAGTCGAAGCCAGCCTCGTTCACAAAGCCGGGCTGCGACGTCACCAGATTGTTGATCGTTTCACCGGGGCCGGAGAGCACCTTGCCAGTGCCGACGACGAGGTTGTTGATCACTCGGACCATCGGCGCGTTTCCAGAGACACGCAAAAACTCTCCCGATGCGGCCCGGCTGTTCACATAAGTGTTGTTCACCACATGGAGTTCCTGCACGGCGTTTTCCGCCCCCTCTTCGGCAAAGGTGACGGCCACGCCGTTCTGCGCGTGCGATCCGTGTTGGATGATGTTTCCAACGATGATGCTTCTGCCGCCGTTCGGCAGATCGATGACATAACTGGACGTGCCTTCCCGCCCGTCAGTCAAGCGGTTGTAGAGAATGAAATTCGTTTGTGCGCGGCTCTTCACAAGGTGTCCGATCCTGGCGTCATGCGAGTAACAATACTGAAGTGTGAATCGCCGTATCTGCCCGATGTAAATATTGTGGGAATAGCCGTCTCCAGCTCCGTTGTGATGAAATTCGGAGGACTCGACGAGGATGTCGCTGTCCGGATTCCGACCACAGAGTATGCCGTTCTCGTTGTCGTGGAAACAGCAGTTCCGCACCACAAGCCCGCTGCCCTCCTGGCGGATTCCGGCGCCATTGCGGTCGTGAACCCGGCAGCCGGAGAATTCGATTCCTTCAACCGTCGTGTCATTGCCACGAATGACCCAGATTGCTTTCTGTTGGGCGCTCTTACCGTTGGCTTGCAAACGCGCCATGCCATGCAAGCTGCGGATGGTGAGGTGGTTGGCGGACCAAACCGCCACATCTCCCGGATACTCGCCCGCCTCGATCTCGATTTCGTCCCCATCCCGTGCGGCGGCCGCGGCGGAGCCCGGCGTCTTGAGGATTTGCGATGGCCCCACCCGCACAAGACGCCTCTCTTCTCCTGACGCATGCGCCAGTGCCATCACGCAGGAAACCACGAACACCACCCACCCGCAGACCAAAGTGTCAGTCAAACGCATCATCGGCTCATGCGGGTGGTTTTGGAGCAGCTACAGGTCGCGCTTGTGACCGACCTCGTTGTTGAGCATCTGCTTGAGGTCATCGAGACCCTCCTCGTTTTCCGCGGAGATCGGCAGGATGTCCACTTTCGGGAAACGCTGGCGGAAGATCTCCAGGTTTTCC
>CANBTO010000025.1 GCA_947372405.1 Verrucomicrobiaceae bacterium | reverse complement strand
CGGAAACCAAAGCGCCGATGGATGAAGAGCGGAGTTTCGAAATGCAGGTGGAGAAGATCCTGCGGACGCGGAAGAAGTTTCTGGAGAAGAAGAAAATCCAAAGGATCGAACGATGAGCGAGGGAAAGAGGAAGGTGGGCATTCATTTTGACGCGAGGTATGAGCGGCACGACACGGGGCCGTATCATCCCGAGTCGGCCGCGCGCTACCGTGCCCTGACCGCGGCGCTGGAGGATCTGCCAGTGGAATTCGTGAAGATACCGGGCCGGTTGGCGAAGGTTTCGGAAATCCTGCTGGCCCACGATCATTACTACCACGATCTGGTTTACCGGGATGTGGAGGAATTCGCGGACACGCTTCGGACGGGAGACACGGCGATCTGTGAGGAGAGCTACGAAGTGGCGCGCGAGGCGACTGGCGCGGTGCTGGAGGCGGTGGATGCGGTGATGCGGGGGTATGTTTCGTCAGTGTTCTGTGCGGTCCGCCCGCCCGGACATCATGCGACGGCGAACCGCGGCATGGGTTTCTGCATTTTCAACCACGTGGCCGTGGCGGCGCGCTATCTTCAATCGCGTCACGGGCTTTCGCGGGTGGCGATCATCGATTGGGACGTGCACCACGGAAACGGCACCGAGGCGATTTTTCTCGAAGACCCATCGGTGCTTTATATTTCCCTGCACGAGCGGGGAATTTATCCGTTCACCGGCCCCGCCACCGAGCGCGGGCAGGGGAAAGGCGAGGGGGCGACCTTGAATGTTCCGCTGCCGGCGGATTCGGACGGGCAGGTCGCTTTGGAATCATGGACTGAGCAGGTGGAACCCGCGATTCAGTCCTTCTGCCCTGATTTCATCCTGATTTCCGCCGGATTCGACGCGCGGGTGGACGATCCCATCGGCGGGCTGAGATGGAGTGACGCTGCCTTCGTGGAAATGACCCGGCGCTGCGTGGGGTATGCCGAAACGTTCTGCGGTGGCCGCATCGTCTCGGTGCTGGAAGGCGGATACAATCCGCAGGGTCTGGCCTTGGCGGCCGTCGCGCATGTGACGGCGCTGGTTTGAGCTGTCTCTGCAATTCAGACTTCTCAAGCAGGTCCGCTTTCACGACACTGCGGTCATGCCGGAAATCGCCAGCTCCACCGTCATGATCCTGCTCTATTCGATCATGGGGCTGCTGGTTCTGGTATTGGCGTTTCTATCCAGCATCGCCAGGCGTCTTATGCGGATCGAAACCCGCTTGATGCAAGGGGATTTCCAACAGGAATCCGGTGTCCCTCTGCCTTCCGCTTCGGAAACCTCAAAGGGCGGGGCGTTCGAGACCTTCCTCAGCGAGGACCCGGAGCGGCGGAATCTCCCGAAGGGCGAGCAATTCGCGGAATACCGCCGGTGGAGGCAGAAAAACGGCCTGAACTGGTCGAATTCATGATAGCGTAGCGGATGCGCATCTTATCTTGGAAATTGCCGAAAAATTGCTTTTTTCCGTTGCAAGGCCGCCTTTGGTTTGCATCCTCCCGGCGCACCGAAAGGCCCCCACCGCTTTTTCGGGAGCAGCCAGTGATTGAATCCACTAACACGACTCTTCTCCGCACTGCATCGCCCTTGCCATGGCAAACATTTTTCCCCGCTGGTCCAACCTGCTGCCACTGAAAATCGCCGTCTGCGCCGGTTCCGCAGCGGCCGGAGTGGCGCTCGCCTTCACCTATTACGCCACGCCGAAAACGCTGGTCGTGGGCTATCAGCCATCGCAGCCGATCCCGTTCTCCCATAAGATCCACGTCGATCAGATCGGTCTGGACTGCCGCTACTGCCACTCTTTCGTTGAAGTTTCCGGACATGCCAACGTGCCGACAGGCAACACCTGCTGGAACTGCCACCAGCACGTGCAGAAGGACAGTCCGAAGCTGGCTCCGCTGCACCGGTCGATGGATCCGACCTACCCGGGTTACGACGGCAAGCCTGTCGAGTGGGTGCGCGTCCACAAGGCGCCGGACTACGTTTACTTCAACCACTCGGCGCACTTGAACCGCGGGATTTCCTGCCAGAGCTGCCACGGTCAGGTGAACAAGATGGAGGTCGTCTATCAGGACCAGAGCCACTCGATGGGCTGGTGCCTCGACTGCCACCGCAACCCGGAGAAGAACCTCCGGCCGCTGGAAGAGGTGTACAACCTCAACTACAGCGATGCCGACGTCGTGAAATACACCAAGGACGCTTCGGTGAAAACGACCCAGGATCTCGGTCTCAAGCTCAAGGAGCAGTTCCGTGTGAAGCCCAAGACCTCTTGCGCCACCTGTCACCACTGATTCCCTTTCGTTTTTCCAATTCTCAAAATTTCCGCAGTCGAACATGAGCAAGCGCATTTGGCACCACCCCGAAGTTCCCGCCGGCGAAACCACCGTCGCCTGGCGCAGTGCGGGCCAGTTGGAGGACACCCCGGCATTCCGCGAGTGGCTTGACCGTGAATTTCCTCAAGGCAGTGCCGAAATCACCAGTGAAGGCGAGCTTGAGACATCCCGCCGCTCGTTCCTGAAACTGATGGGAGCATCGACCGCGCTCGCGGGATTCGGCATGGTGGCCTGCCGCCGTCCGGAATCCTACATCGTTCCCTACACCAAGGCTCCCGAGTGGGTGATTCCCGGCAAGGCGACCTACTACGCCTCCTCGATGCCGCGTTCTAACGGAGCGACTCCGCTGGTGGTGACCACCTTCGAAGGCCGCCCCACCAAACTCGGTCCCAACCATCTTCATCCGGACGCCAGCGGCACGGATGCCTTCGCCCAAGCCTCGGTGCTGGACCTCTATTCCACCTCCCGTTCACGGCAGATCCTCAAGTCCGGCAAACCCGTGAAACGCGCGGATCTCGACGCCTTCATCGCCTCGGTCGCCACGGACAAACTCGCGAAAATCGGTTTCCTGTTCGGTGCCGATGACAGTCCGACCCGCGCCCGCCTGATGAAGGAGTTCTCCACGAAATACACCTACGTGAGTTTCTATCAGTATGAAGCGCTCACCGGAGAAGCCTCCAAGGCGCTCGGCGACGGCAACAAGCAGGTGGCGGATTTTTCCAAGGCCAACGTGGTTCTCGCTCTGGACTGCGATTTCGCCGGCACCGACCAGCAAGGCCCGGTGACTCCGTTCTTCGACCGCCGCAAGCCGGAGGGCAAGGCTTACGACAAAAAACCGGACGCCGCAGGCATGAACCGCCTCTACGCCGTGGAATCCGCGTTCTCTCTAACGGGTGGAATGGCGGACCACCGTCTGCGGGTGGCTCCCAGCCAGGTGTTCCAGGTTGCAGGACAGATCGCTCGTGAACTCGGCGTCGAACTCGCCAAGGGTGTGAACGCCGTCACGGACAAGAAGCAGCTTGAGTGGATCAAGCCCTTCGTGGCGGACCTCAAGAAGAATGCCGGAAAATCCGCCGTGCTGGTCGGTTCGCGTCAGCCCGCCGCCGTCCATCACCTTGCGCTGGCGATCAACATGGCGCTCGGCAACATCGGCGAAGGCAAGCCGCTCGCCACGCTTCAGACCGAAACCAAGGGCCTCGGCACACTCGCGACTCTCAAGGCCGACATCGAGTCCGGAACGGTGGAAACCTTGTTCATGCTGACTCCAGCGAATCCGGTGTTCGACGCGCCGGCCGACATGAAGTTCGCGGAGTCTTTCGCCAAGCTGAAAGCCAGCGTGCATCTGAGCGATCGCGCGGACGCCACGGCCCACGCCGCCACCTGGCATGTTCCGGCGGCACATTATCTGGAATCGTGGTCGGACGCACGCAGCGCCAACGGCACTTACACTGTGGTGCAACCGATGATCCTGCCGCTCTATCAGGACTGCGTTTCCGAGCTGGAGTTGTTGCTCGCGCTGCTTTCAGAAAAGGGCAAGCTCCTCAACGGAGAGGGTGAAAAGGGTGCTGCCTCGCCTTCCTATGATGCGGTGCGCAAGACCTTCGCAGCCATCGGCGGGGAAGGGGACGCCCCATGGAAAAAACTGCTGCGCGACGGTTTTCTCGCCGGTTGTTCCTATCCCGCGATCACACCTGCACCGGCACCATCCGCCGAGGCCGACATCGCTGCGGCGAACATCGAGGTCGCGAAGGCCGGCGAACCGACCAAGGACGCGCTGCAGGTGGTGTTCGCGACGGATGCATCGGTGTATGATGGCCGCTGGATCGACAACGCCTGGCTGCAGGAAGCGCCCGATCCGATTTCGAAACTCACCTGGGACAACGCCGCGCTCATCGCGCCGAAGACCGCCAAGGAACTTGGGATTTACGACGAGGTCATCGCCCTCGAGACGCCGACGGGGTCAAGATCTCCCGATGACGAAGGCGAAAACCGCAAGTCGCCGCTGATTCAAGTGCAGGTCAACGGCCAGTCGCTCGAAATTCCGGTGCTGGTTTCATTTGGCCAGGCGGAAAACACCGTCATCATCCCGCTGGGATACGGCCAGGCCTTCGACAAGGACGACGAACTCAAGCGGACTCCCGCCAACCAGACGCACGTCGGACTTGTCGGCGTGAACCGCGGCTTCAACGCCTATCCGCTCCGCACGTCCGCCACTTCCTATTTCGCCACCGGTGCCAAGGTCTCTCTAACAGGCAAGCGCTATTCGATGGCCCTCACACAGGAGCACAGCGCGATGTATGGCCGTGCGCTCGCACGCGAGGTTTCCACCATCGACTCGGAAGACGAAAAAGGTGGTTTCAAGGAGCAGCTCGCCAACGTCAAGAAACAGGGCAACGACGCCCACGCGCCACCGAACGTCTATCTCTATGAGCCGAAGAGTTCGGCCACCTTCCACCCCGGCAAGGATGGCAAGGCGCAGCCGCTGATCAACGACGAGATTCACCAGTGGGGCATGTCGATCGACCTCTCGGCCTGCATGGGCTGCACCGCCTGCCTGGTGGCCTGCCAGTCCGAGAACAACATTCCCATCGTCGGCAAGGAACAGGTCGCCAGAGGCCGTGAAATGCACTGGATCCGCATGGACCGCTACTTCGCCGCCCAGAAGGACAACACCTTTGATGCGGACAATCCCGCTCTCGTCCCGCAGCCGGTGGCCTGCGTCCAGTGCGAATCCGCCCCATGCGAAACGGTTTGTCCGGTGAACGCCACGGTCCACACCGAGGACGGCCTCAACGCGATGGCCTACAACCGCTGCATCGGAACACGTTACTGTGCCAACAACTGCCCGTACAAGGCCCGGCGTTTCAACTATTTCGACTACAACAAGCGCAACCCGCTCATCGCTCACAACCTTTACAAAGGACCATTCGGCGAGAAGACCGTCGGAGACGCGGACCATCTTCAGAAGAACCCTAACGTCACCGTCCGCATGCGCGGTGTGATGGAGAAATGCACCTACTGCGTGCAGCGCCTCAAGGATTCCGTCATCCGTCAGAAGCGCGGCCAGAAGCAGGAAGCACTGGCTGCCGGCAAGCCATCCACCGAGATGGAAGTGAACATCCACACTCTCCGCATCCCGGTGGACTCGGTGAAAACCGCCTGTCAGGAAGCCTGCCCCGCCGGTGCCATCACCTTCGGCAATCTTCTCGACAAGGAGAAGGGCGCTGTCGGCCGCAGCAAGGCGATCGAGCGCAACTACGATCTCCTCAACTACATCGGCACCCGCCCGCGGACAAGTTATCTGGCCCGGGTGAAGAACCCGAACGAAAACATGCCGGACGCAAAGTTCGTCGGCAAGGCCACCATCCACATGGTCTGATCCGTCATTACCTAACATTCCGCATTTCCATCCACCATGGCATCCACCACTCAAGCCGCGCCAGAGACCCACACGGGAGTCAAACTCCCGGTGCTCGAGCGCGAAAAGCTCATTCTCAGCGGGCGCTCCTATCATTGGATCACCGAGCGCGTCTGCGGAGTCGTTGAAAACAAGCAGCCATTGCTCTGGTGGTTGTTGTTCATCCCCTGCGCGCTCATCGCCCTGATCGGCGTGGGCGGCGGCCTCACTTATCTAGTTTCCACCGGTGTCGGTGTCTGGGGGATGTCCAACCGGGTGTTCTGGGGCTTTGACATCACCAACTTCGTGTTCTGGATCGGTATCGGCCACGCGGGAACGCTGATTTCCGCCGTGCTTTTCCTCACGAGACAGAACTGGCGGACCTCCATCAACCGCGCGGCGGAGGCGATGACGATCTTCGCCGTGATCTGTGCGGGTATTTTCCCCGCCTTCCACGTCGGCCGCGTGTGGTTCGCGTGGTTCCTCGCGCCGGTTCCCAACGCGAACGGCATCTGGCAGAACTTCAAGTCCCCGCTGCTGTGGGACGTGTTCGCGGTTTCCACCTATTTCACCATCTCGTTGATCTTCTGGTATCTCGGCATGGTGCCGGATCTCGCGACCATCCGCGACCGCGCGAAGCCCGGACTGCGCAAGATTTTTTACGGATTGTTCTCCCTTGGCTGGCGCGGCGGCAACCGGCAATGGAGCCACTATGAAATGGCCTATCTGCTGCTGGCCGCGCTTTCCACTCCGCTCGTGCTCTCGGTGCACTCGGTCGTGTCCTTCGACTTCGCGACCTCGGTGGTCCCCGGTTGGCACACCACCATCTTCCCTCCCTACTTCGTCGCAGGCGCCATTTTCGGTGGCTTTGCGATGGTGCTCACGATCATGGTTCCCGCCCGTTTTATCTACGGTCTTGAGGACCTGATCACCATGAAGCACATCGACAACATGGCGAAAATCATCCTGCTGACCGGAACGATCGTCGGCTACGCCTACCTCATGGAGCTGTTCGTGGCCTTCTATTCCGGTGCGATCTACGAAATGGATGCCTTCAAGTTCCGCATCGCAGGTCCTTACTGGTGGGCCTACGCGGCGATGATGAGTTGCAACGTGCTTTCCCCGCAGGTGTTCTGGTTCAAGGCCTGCCGCGAGAATCTCTGGGTCATCATGGTTGTGGCGATGTGCGTCAACGTCGGCATGTGGTTCGAGCGTTTCGTCATCATCGTCACCACGCTGGCCCGCATGTGGCTGCCGGGTGACTGGAAGACCTATTCGCCGAGCGGCGTCGAGATCATGACTTTCGTCGGCACGATCGGCCTGTTCCTTGCGCTGTTCATGCTCTTCCTCCGCTTCCTGCCCTGCATCAACATCGCCGAAGTGAAATGGACCAAACTCGAGTCCGATCCGCACTTCGATGACAAGGAGCACCATCCGGACCCCGGCGTGATCGTCGAGGCTGCCTACCAGAAGGAATTCGTTTCCTCCAAATAACTTTCAACTCATAACAAATAACCACTCCATCGTGAGCACCACCCGCAAACGCGTTTACGGCTACCTTGCCGAGTTCAAGAGCGCCTCCGCCCTCTACAAGGCCGCGGAGAAGGTCCGCGACGCGGGCTTCAGGAAATGGGACTGTTATTCGCCCTATCCGATCCACGGCCTGGACGATGCGATGGGCATGAAGCGCTCGATCCTGCCCTGGTTCGTCTTCTTCGGAGGAATCACCGGAACCTGCACCGCCTTCGCTCTCGCCTACACGACGCAGGTGGTGATCTATCCGACGGTGGTGCAGGCGAAACCCGCGAACGTCTTCACCGTGCCGGCGTTTTTTCCGATCATGTTCGAGCTAACGATCCTGTTTTCCGGCTTCACCGTGCTCTTCGGCCTGCTCGCCCTGATCCAGCTTCCGCGCCTGAACCACCCGCTCTTTGCCAGCAAGCAGTTTCACCGCGCCACGGACGACGGCTTCTTCATCGCCATCGAGGCGCGCGATCCCAAGTTCGGACCTAACAAAACCCGCGAGCTGCTCGCCGAGATCGGCGGAGACAACATCGAACTCGTCGAGGAGGAGGACTGAAACATGCTCTCGAATTTCAAATTCCAAATTTCAAATCTCTAATTCCAGATGCGTTACTTCTTCCTCGCTTACGCGCTCATAGCGTTGCTTGTCGTCGGCATCTTCGGTGTCCGCGGCCAGAAGTTCTCCAAGCCTCCCGTGCGGATTTTTCCGGACATGAAGGAGCAGGACAAGCTGAAGGCCCAGAAGCCGGATCCGTTTTTCGCGGACGGCCATGGCGCGAGGCTGCCAGTCACCCAGACGCAGCCGCGCGGATTCAATCCTGAAGGCGAACAGGTCATCGGTTGCATCCCCGAATATGAGTTCGGCGGCCTGACGGGTTATTACTACACCGGCCGAGTCGGTGATTACTTCGGCTCCGGCATGCCTGAGGAACTCAAGCTGAACGCCGACAGCGCCGCCGAGCTGATCCGCCGCGGCAGGGAACGCTTCGGCATCTACTGCGCCGTTTGTCACGGTGCGTCCGCGGACGGCCAGGGCATGACCAGCCAGTATGGCGTGCCGGGCATCGCAAACCTTCAACTGCCTGCCTTCCAAGGCGAGGCCTATCCGGACGGGCGCATTTTCAACACCATCACCAACGGCAAGGGTCTGATGAGCGGATACGGCTACAACATTCCCGTCAGGGATCGTTGGGCGATCGTTTCTTACGTCCGCACGCTGCAGACCGCCAAAGCATCTTCCAAATAATTCCCATCGAAATGGCTCACCACCACGTCACTTCCGCAGACATCGCCATCAACGGCGATCACCTTGATGCCTCAAAGGTCGCCAAGGTGAAAAGCATCGCCATGGGCGTGGCCGTTCTCGGCACCGTCATCAGCCTGTATCTCCTGTTTTTCGCACCTGAGAAAATCCGCGGCTGCTATTCCTATTCGTGGCTCTTCGCGTTCTACTTCTACCTGACGCTCTCGATCGGCGGCTGTTTCTGGACCCTGCTCCACAACGTCTCCAACTCGAGCTGGGGCACGTCCGTCCGCCGGACTTTCGAAAATCTCGGTTCCACCTACCCGTGGATGTTCCTGTTCGGGCTTCCGCTGCTCTGCCCGCAGGTCCAGCAATATCTCTACGAATGGATGAACATCCACCGTGAAGCACCAGGAGATGTCAAAGAGCACCTCCATCATGTGAACCACCTGCTGCTCAACAAATACTGGTTCATGAACATCGGGTTCTGGTATGGCCGGGTGATTTGCTGGGGTCTTGCCCTCAGTCTGGTGATTTACGGTCAACGGAAACTCTCGACCGCCCAGGACACCGATCCGAAGCCCGGCACCGCCCGCCTTCTTAAGGCCCGTTTCCATTCCACTTACGCGCTGATCGTTTTCGCCCTCACCATCACCTTCACCGGTTTCGATTTCCTTCTCGGACTCGACTACAAGTGGTTTTCCACCATGTGGGGTGTCTATCTGTTTTCCGGATCCGCGCTCAATTCGATGGCGGTGATCGTCATTCTCTGCACCTGGCTGAAGAGCCAGGGCCATCTGAAGCACGTCACCACCGGCGAGCATTTCCACGTCATGGGCAAGCTGATGTTCGCCTTCACCACCTTCTGGGCCTACGTCACGTTCTCCCAGTTCTTCCTCATCTGGTATGCAGGCATCACCGAGGAAACCTCCTACTTCCTGATCCGCAATACCGGCAACTGGAACACGGCGATGTATTTCCTGCTCTTCGGCCACTTCGTCGTGCCCTTCGTGGTCCTGCTACAGGCATGGCTGAAGAAGAACCCGAAGCTGCTCTCGATCGTGGCGGCTTACACGCTCTGCATGCACGTGCTGGATCACTACCTGATCGTCATTCCCGAGCGCGGCATCTCGTTGGGCAACATCAAGCCGGAAGTCTTCGGTGACATCCAGGTCTCCATTGCCGGAGCCTTCTGGGGTGACATCTTCGCCTTCGTCACCATCGGCGCGGCCTTCATCTTCTTCCTGCTGCGCGCCACCAGCCAGCACTCGCTCTATCCGAACCGCGACCCGCGCATCCTCGAGTCCGCCAACATTTCCAACTGATTCTCCTTTCTGACAATGGACCCTTCCCGCGACAATCCGATCATCCGCTTCGCCACGTTCTGGTGGGGCCTCGGCACATTCCTGATTTTCGCACTGCTGCTTTCGCTTATCTGGTTCTTCAACCGCGAAGCGCCGGAAACGCTTGAGGACGTGGTGGCCAAGACCCGCTACGAAACCAAAGCCAAGGTCGAAAAAGCCGAGGCGACCAACCTTTCCAAAGAAGCGATCGACGCGGCCGTCCCGGTGGTGGCAGCTAAAATCGCCGCTTCGAAACCCCAGGCGGTGGAGAAGCCCGAGCAGGTGATTCCCGGATCGCCGACCGCCGAGAAACTCGCCTCCGCTCCTCCGGTGGACACCACCGCCATCGACAAGACTCCGGCGGAAGCCGGCCCGATCGACCCCGCCGTGATGGAGGCTGGCAAGGCCCAGTTCCTGATTTGTTCCGCCTGTCACGGCCAGAACGGCGAAGGTGGACTCATCGCGCCGCCACTGGCCGGATCCGACTGGGTGGCCGGTCCGGTTTCCAACCTGATCCGCATCCAGTTCCGTGGGCTCCAGGGTCCCATCACCGTGAGCGGCAAGGAATACGCCTTCGCGGCAGGAATGACCGCGATTGGTGCCGCCAACACGGACGACCAGATCGCCGCGGTCCTCACCTACGTCCGCAACAGTTTTGGCAACAAGGCCTCCGCCGTAAAGCCCGAACAGGTCGCAGCGCTCCGCAGCGAGATTGGCAAGCCTCAACTCACCGTTCAGGATCTCACCAAACCCTGATCCCTCATTTTTCCCATTTCAAAGCCGATGTCTCCCGCCAACTCCACCACCACGGATCAAGACGCCCTGCTTCGCGCCGGCATTGATCGCTCGCTGCGCCATCCGGTGATGTTTTTCCTCACCAGCGGTGCCGCCTGGCTTGCGGTTTCGATTTTTCTCGGAGTGATCGCTTCCGCGAAGGTTCATAGTCCGGCTTTTCTTAGCGGCTGCGAGTGGCTCACTTACGGCAGGGTTTTTCCCGCGCATATCAACGCCTTGGTATACGGCTGGGGAATGCAGGCCGCTTTCGCCGTGATCATCTGGCTGATGGCCCGCCTTTCCCGCAAGGAGTGCACGGCGGTCGGCACGATCCTGACCGCCGGCCACATCTGGAACCTTGGTGTTGCCATCGGGGTGATCGGAATTCTAACAGGGTTCGGAACGGGCATGCCGTGGATGGAGTTCCCCGCCTGCGCCTGGCCGGTGCTGTTTGTCAGTTACTGCGCCATCCTGATCTGGTCCTTCATCCAGTTCCGCGTCCGGCCCGAGGGACATGTTTATATCTCGCAGTGGTATATTCTCGCGGCGATGATCTGGTTTCCATGGATCTTCATCACCGCCAACACGCTGCTCCACTGCATGCCGGGGCATCCGGTGATGGGTGCGGCGATCAACGCCTGGTTCAAGTCCGGCATGTTGTTCCTGTTCTTCGCCCCGGTCGCGCTTGGCGCGGCCTACTACCTCGCTCCGAAGGTGACGGGCCGCCCGGTTTACAGCTACTCGCTGGCGAAGCTTGGTTTCTGGTCGCTGGCGATCATCGCGCCGTGGGCGGGCATGCAGAAACTCGTCGGTGCTCCGGTGCCATACTTCCTTCCCTATGTGGGTGCCTTCGCTTCGGCGCTGCTCTTCATTCCGGCCGCCGCCGCCGCGGTCAACACGATCAAGACGATGCTGTCCGCACCTGACAAGCTCGCTGCAAGTCCAGCGCTGCGTTTCACCACCGCAGGCATGGTGGGACTTCTGGTCCTGGCACTGGCTTCGATTTTTCTCAACCTTCCGGATTCAACCCTGCCCATGACCCAGTTCTCGCTCGCGGGTTATGGATTCGACATTCTCGCGCTGTATGGATTCTTCTCGCTGGTCATGTTCGGAGCCACTTACTTCATTGTTCCGCGGGTGACGCGGCGCGAGTGGCTCTCCCGCAGACTGATCAAGATGCACTTCCTTTTCTCCGTGTATGGAGTGGTGTTCGTCTCGCTGATCGCGCTGTTCGGCGGTCTGCTTCAAGGCGCCGGGCAGGAGGATTGGCAGCAGCCGTGGACCGTGGCTTCGGAGTATGGCAGGCCTTATGCGGTGACGATCACCTTTGCCTGGTGCCTGATCCTGTTCTCCAACATCTTCTTCTTCCTCCACCTCGCGCTGATGTGGCTCAGGCTGGGCCGCCGCAGTTCACACCCGACGCTTCTTTCGCCGTCACACGGTTCCAGCAGTCCTCATGGTGAAGAGGGCGACATCGACAATGCCGGTCCTGGACACGCCGCCGCACACTGAACCGAGTTGCAGATACCAAATTCAAGATTTTCCCAATGAGCCTCCGCACCTTCATTCTTGGTCTTTCCGCCAGCTTCGGCATCGCATGGCTGTCGATCATCGTGGTTCCTTATTTCAAGATGCGGGATCTCGCTCCCATCAAGGACCCGGATGCGGAGAAGACCTCTGCGGGCGTGTTTTTCCCGAAACGCACCGGCCGCGTGGCCAACGGCGCTCGGGTCTATGCCGAGAACGGCTGTTACTACTGCCACACACAGGTGGTTCGCCCCACCTATGCGGGCAACGATCTCTATCGTCCCGACTGGGGTGGCTTGCAGAACGACAAGGACCGCGGCGACACGCGCCGGGAAACGAACGCTTTCGATTTCTACGGTGAGAAGTTCGCGCAGATCGGCGTGATGAGGATCGGGCCTGACCTGTCGAATATCGGGCGCCGCGTGGAGTCGATTTATGCCGAGGGCGGAGATCCGTCCGCTTGGCTTTACGCTCACCTGTATAACCCGCGCAACAATTCGAAACTGTGGAAGTCCACCTGCCCGCCACATCCGTTTTTCTTTGAGAAACGGGAGATCAAGGGCAGCCCGTCGTCGGACGCCCTCAAGGTGGATGTCGGTGCGGGTTTCGAACTGGTTCCCGGTTCCGATGCGAAGGCTTTGGTTTCCTACCTGCTCTCGTTGAAGAAAGACCAGAAGGCTCCCGCGGCACTTGATTTCGCGCCGAAGAAAAAGAGCGGCGACAGTTGAATTTTCCCACACACCACCCACTTTCCAACATGTCTTTGGCAAACCAGAAACCTGATCTTGAAGACTCGATCAACGTGGCCGAGGCCCACGGCAGAGTCGTGCGCGAAGCCGCGGCTTGCGCCCGCGAGAACCGGATCGCTGACAACGGGAGCGAACCGATCTCGCTCTGGCTCATGGCAGTTTGTGGCGTTGTCCTTGTGGTTGCCGGAGGAATCCTGGGCGGCTCCGGCAAACTTTTTGCCTACGACACCACCTTCCGTGAAGGCTACGTGCGTGCTCCGGCTCCGGGAGCCGCGGCTTCAGGCCCTCAATCGAAAGAGGCGCTTGCCGCCTACATGGCCAAGGGCTCGAAAATCTACTCGGCGGTTTGCAATGGCTGCCACGGCTCCGAAGCCAAGGGCGATGGTGCCAACTACCCTGCTCTCGCGGGATCCAAATGGGTGACCGGTGAGACCGAGCGCTTCGCCATGATCATCCTCAACGGTCTTCACGGGCCGACCAGTATCGGAAAATCGTTTGGAGCGGGCATGCCGTCGCAAGCTGGCAGCGTCGCATCGCCTGAGGATCTGGCTGGTGTCATGACCTACGTCCGCAACAATTTCGGAAACAGCACGGGTGATGTCGTCACCGTCGAAATGGCCAAAGCCGCCAAGGAAATTTCCGCCAAACGCGCCAAAGCGGGCGAACAGGTCTCGGGCGAGGAACTCACCGCCGAGCACCTCAAGTCGCTGCCGGGAACACCGCTGGATCCGAAGACCATGGTGGACCCCATCACGCTCCTGCCGGTGGCCGCCAAACCCAAGCCATGATCCAAGGCGCCTTCCGCCTGCATTGTGATCCTCCGGCCAGCTCAGCACACCCCGCCCATCCAAACGATTTTCCCGATTCCCTGACCCTATACGCAAATCTCCCATTATGATTCAAAGATAAGAAAATTGGCCACGCATTTTTTGCTATTCACTTTCCTTGTTTTGGATTAACCAACGCCGCAAGACGGAACCATGAGCTCTCACGCCACCAGCCACTCCGGGCACGACGCCCATCACGACGATCATCACCACGATCCCGGATTTCTCCGGAAATATGTGTTTTCCACGGACCACAAGATGATCGGGCTTCAGTATGGCATCACCGCGATGTGCTTCCTGGCCTTCGGATTCTATCTGATGATGGTCATGCGCTGGAGCATCGCCTACCCGCACCAACCGCTTCCGGGATGGATGAGCTGGGTTTTCACCGATGGCTGGAAAGCCCGCTGGCTGCAGGACGGCAAGGTGACGGGCGAGACCTACAACATGTTCGGTGCCATGCACGGAACGATCATGGTCTTCCTCGGCATCGTGCCGCTCGGATTCGGGGCTTTCGGAAACTACGTGACTCCGCTCCAGATCGGCGCGCCGGACATGGCTTTCCCGCGCCTCAACATGGCCAGCTACTGGGTCTATCTGCTCGGCGGCCTGATCATGTGCTCGTCGTTCTTCATGGAGTCCGGCGCCGCCAAGTCCGGCTGGACGAACTACTCGCCGCTCGCGGGATTCGCCGACGGACAGGTGGTCAACCAGTGGCTTGCGGGCCAGACGCAGTGGCTGCTCGGCCTGGTCTGCCTGATCACCTCCTCGCTGTTAGGATCGGTCAACTTCATCACGACGATCATCAACCTGCGCGCCCGCGGCATGACCTGGATGCGCATGCCCTTCTTCGTCTGGGCGATGCTCGTCACGGGCTTCCTGCTGCTGCTGGCCTTCCCGCCGCTTGAAGCCGCCGGCATCATGCAGTTGATGGACCGCGTTGCGCATTCGTCGTTCTTCATGCCGTCCGGCCTGTTCACCAAGAGCGAGGGCCTTGCCAATCTATCAGGCGGTGGTTCGCCGCTGCTGTTCCAGCACTTGTTCTGGTTCCTCGGCCACCCGGAGGTGTATGTGCTTCTTCTGCCCGCCTTCGCCTGCGTTTCGGAAATCATTCCGGCCAACACCCGCAAGCCGTTGTGGGGATACAAGTCGATGGTTTACTCGGTGCTGGTGCTCGGTTTCCTCTCCTTCATCGTGTGGGCCCACCACATGTACATGACGGGAATGGGAGCCGCGGTTTCCACCTTCTTCCAGACGACCACGGTGCTGATCTCCGTGCCGTCGGTGGTCATCATCACCTCGATGCTCATCTCGCTGTGGGGTGGCTCGATCCGATTCACGCCACCGATGCTCTGGGCCTGCGCGTTCATCCCGATGTTCGGTATCGGTGGTCTCACCGGACTGCCGCTGGCCTTCAACCTGGCGGACCTCCACCTGCATGACACCTACTACGTCATCGGTCACTTCCACTACGTCGTGGCTCCGGGCATCCTCTTCGGCTTCTTCGCCGGCGTGCTTCACTGGTATCCGAAAATCACCGGACGTTTCATGAGCAAGACGCTCAACCACCTCCATTTCTGGCCTAGCCTGATCTGCATGAACATCATCTTCTTCCCGATGCTGCTGCAGGGGATGGCCGGTTTCCACCGCCGCTGGTACAACGGGGGCGACGCATATCTCGCGAAAGCCGCCGACAGCACGAACGTGGTTGGAAAGATGATCGCCGCCAATATCGACATGAACATCATCATGTCGATGGGCGCATGGACCATGGCCCTTGCTCAGATTCCGGTCATCATCAACTTGTTCACCTCGTGGAAATTCGGCAAAAAGGTGGAGAGCGACAATCCGTGGGATGCCACCACGCTTGAGTGGGCCACGCCGACGCCTCCCGGCCACGGCAACTTCACCTTCGATCCCGCCGTTTACCGCGGTCCTTACGAATACAGCAGGCCTGACCGCGAGGAGGATTTCTATCCGCAGTGGATCGAGCCGAGTTCCAAGGCCGCGGACAAGAAAGCCTGACATTTCCCTTCATCGAAACCGCTGGCAAATCCCGCGCAATCATAGCTCTCCCATCACATGGAAATTCCATACATCGTCACTCCCCGCAAGGACACGGGCCTCTTCAACGCGAAGATCGCCATCTGGTTGTTCCTCGCCTCCGAAGTCATGCTCTTCGGCGGATTCTTCTCCGCTTATGTCTTCCTGCGTCTCGGCGCGGACTACCCATGGCCCGAGCGCGCCCTTCCGGTGCTGCCGGGGTTGCTCAACACCTTCATCCTGATCTTTTCCTCGGTGACGGTCGTTTTCGCGTGGGCGTCCCTCAAGCTGCGCAACTGGCGGATGTTCCAGCTTTTCATGGGCATCACGGTGGCTTGCGCAGCCTCGTTCATGGTGCTCAAAGGTCTCGAATACAACGTGAAGTTCCATCACCAGGCCGTCCGCCTGAACGACTACACGATCCTCGAAGGCCACTTGGGCAAGGAGGAGGAAGATGGCAAGCCGGTACTCGACCACAAAGGCCAGGAGATCGAGGAGAACCAGATCGTGGTGGAAACGGAGGGACTCACCTTCAACACCGTGCGTTATTACAAACCATGGGTCGATGAGTTGGTCAGCCAAGCCGAACATCATCACTCGAAGATTGTTCTCGCGGCTGATCTCAAACCGGTCACCGAAGAAGGACAAAAAGACCCGCCGGCTTTGGCCAAACAAGGCGAGCCGCTCACGCTTGAACTTCTCAATAAAATCCAAGCGGCCCATCTCGCCGCGCGCTCCCACAACAGCGCCATGCGCAGCGCCGCGCTTGATGCCGCATGGAAGGTGGCCTTGGCTGCGAACCCCGGCAAAAAGGGTTGGCAGATCGCTTCCGATGTGAAGATCAACGAGGATGCTCTCACGCCGAAAATGCTCACCGAAATCGGCACCGTTTACTTCAAGGTCGATCCTCCCGCCCACTTGGATTTCAAACCACGTGACATCAAGCAGGCAGCCACCCAGTCCCGTCTGCGTGACGACACCGTGGTGGACGGCAAGCTGATGGAAAGCCCGATGGTGTTCCACAGCCTGGACGCGATCGACTTCCAGTATCTCGCCATGAAGGCGGTGGAGAAGGGTCAGGATCCGGTTGCAGCCATCGAAAACTCATGGATCATCAAGAAAAACCCCTTCGCCAGGGAAGCCTGGGAGTGGAACAAGGTCCAGGTCGCCAAGATCGAGAAGCAGTTGATCGATAAATACGGCATCGACAAGGTGACCGGCAAACCGAACCGCGAGCCCACCGCCACCGAACGCTACCGCATCGGATGGAAGGACTTCGTGGCGAAGGCCGATGGTGTGGACCGCACCAAGCAGGTGATCCGCCTGAAAGAGGAGTTCATGGGCCCCGACTATGCGGCACGTGAGGAACACAAAACCTTCGCGTCTCTTTCGATACCGCGTGAGGAAATCCGTTTTGCCTCCAAGTTCACTCCATCCTGGAACACCTACTACGCGATCTATTTCACCATCACCGGCCTTCACGGTCTGCACGTCATCGGTGGAGCCCTGGTTCTCTGCTACTATCTCTTTTTCGGCCGCAAGATGTATGAGACGAATCCTGAGTGGCTGACCAACCGTGTGGAAATCGGTGGCCTGTTCTGGCACTTCGTTGACCTGATCTGGATCTTCGCCTTCCCTATTTTCTATTTGATGTGAGCTGTTCCGAGCTATCCTGAACCATCCAAAACACAACAATCCCATGGCAGACACCCCAGAAGCCGTTCGCAAATCCGTAATCACCTACCTGATCATCGCCCTCATTCTCTTTGTGGGAACCGGACTCACGGTGGCCGTCGCCTCGTATGATTTCCTCGATTTTGGCGGGCATGGATTCGACAAGATGGACTGCATGATCGGACTTGCGATCGCCGCGACCAAAGCCTCGCTGGTTGCCGCGGTCTTCATGCACCTCAATCACGAGAAGAAGGCGATCTACTGGATCTTCGGTTCCGGTCTCGTGTTCGTGCTGGGCTTGTTCTTCCTGACCAAGCTGGCCAAGGATGATCCGATCCATGATCCTCTCTTCTACGGCAGTGCCTCGACCACTCCGGCATCCATGGCCTCACCCACGCACCGCTGATTCCATGTCCCTCAAGAACTTCCATCTCGTTTTTGTCACCGTCAGCTCGCTGCTGTTCGCGTTTCTGGCGGTCTGGTCGTTCGTCCTTTCCCCGGAGCGCTCCACCTTGTTCAGCGCCATCGGTTACGTGGGGATCGTTGGCGTGATCGTCATGCTGGCATACGGGATTTACTTCTACCGCAAGGCCGCCAGCGCCCATCTCTGAAATCATTCCCAACATATAATACCAAGCCATGTTCCAAACACTCGCCTGTTCAACCTGCCGCGTGACGATGATCGCCGGAGGAGGAGAAGCCGCCGGTTGGTCGATTTTCTTCCTGCTGGTCGTGGTTCTGGGAATGCTTGCCGGCATCGGGGTTTTCATGGTCCATCTCGCACGGCTTGAGAAGAAACATGCCGATCCCACCCTTTCCGACGACGTCCCTGTTTCCGACGATTCCAACTGAAGCCTTCACCAAGTCATCATTTCCATGAGTTTCACCAAATTCTGCGGTATCCCGGACTGCTTTTCCGCCCACGGCGGCCAGGTCGATCACATGATCAACGTGGTCCACTGGTTCATGTTCGCGCTGTTCGTCGGCTGGACCTTATTCTTTTTGTTCTGTGTCGTCCGCTTCTGGCACAAACGGAATCCGAAGGCGTCCTATGACGGCGTGAAAAGCCACCTCTCCAGCCACCTGGAGGTCGGCGTGATCATCGTGGAGGCCGTGTTGCTTCTGGGCTTCGCGTTCCCGCTGTGGGCGGAGCGCGTGGACAGTTGGAAGGAAGTCCAGAACCTCAACCCCGTCCGTGCACGCGTGATCGGCTGGCAGTTCGGCTGGACCTATCACTATCCCGGTGCCGATGGAAAATTCGGCCGCGTGGATCCCGCGCTGATTTCCAGCACCAACGATCTCGGAATCGATTACAACGATCCGAACGCGCTTGATGACTTCACCGCACCGATCCTCAAGCTGCCAGTGAACCGCCCGGCCGTTCTGAACATCGGCTCGAAGGATGTGATTCACAACTATTCGATCATCCCGATGCGCATCCAACAGGACGCGATCCCCGGTCGTGAAATCCCGATGTGGTTCACACCGGTGAAGACCTTGGAAACCTACGTGGTCTGCGGGCAGCTCTGCGGCGAAGGCCACGGGAACATGGTGGGCAGCATGGAAGTCGTGCCCGCCGAGGAATACGATGGCTGGTTCAAAGCCCAGTCAGACGCCGCGCTGAAGGCCCACACCACCAAGTGATGCCGACGCTTGGTTAAGCTCAGGGTTTGCCAGCCAGCAAAAGGAACGGAGCGGGCCGCAGGGTGCGGAGCATTGCGTATTTTGCGACGCGCCATCCAAGTGTGGCTTGTCCGGCCATCCATGACTCCACCGCGACGGCTTCCCGCGCTCCTTCCGAATGCCCGGGATAGCAGACGACCGAAAGCATTCCTCCGGGTTTCAGGAGTCCGCAAGCGGCGGAGAGTGCCTGTAGTGTCTCATCCTCGCTGGTAGTGAGTTGATGGTTTTCACCGGGCAGATAGCCGAGATTTAACATCACCGCGGAGATGGATTCCGCTTCATCGCAGTCCGCCATCCTCGCATGGGACGCATGATGGAACACGGCTCTTGCGGACATGTCCGACTCCTCCAATTTAATGCGCGTTGCGGACAGCGCGTTTTCCTGAACGTCGAACACATGCACGGTGCCGGAAGCACCGACACACTCCGCAAGAAACAACGTGTCATGCCCGTTGCCTGCGGTTGCGTCGATCACGCGGTCACCCTCGCGGATCGACTCCCGGAGAATGGTGTGGGCCAGTGAGGTGGGACGCGGCGGAAACATCTGGATCGGCG
>CANBTO010000024.1 GCA_947372405.1 Verrucomicrobiaceae bacterium | reverse complement strand
ACCATTGACGGCATCGGCATGATTCCCACGCGGATCACCACGCAGAGCGGCTTGAGATCGAATTACGGACTTCCGGCCAGCCTGCGCATCGAGGCCACCCGTGCCGGGGATTCCAAACGCTTCGTTCTCGCCGAGGTTGCGGACACCAGGCTGGGATTGCGCCGTGGCGAGCCGGTCTTTCTCGATTTGAAAGCCGCGGGCATCACCTCGCTGCGTTTCATACCCGTCAATCTCCCGACACTTCCCGGGAAGCCCGTCCGTTTCTTCTCCCTCGCCGAGGTGATGGTCTATCACGGCCAGCTCAACATCGCTCGCGACGCGGCACTGAAGGCGAACTACAGCATCGACGGCGAAGTCGGATGGAACATCCACTATCTAACGGACGAGCAGTCCCCGCTCGGGCCTCCCGAGCTGCCGGAGCCCGGCATTTCACTCGGTTGGCACGGCGATCTCGGACGCGGTCCCGCAACGCCCACATGGGCGATCATTGATTTGGGGGAAACACGTGAGTTTGATTCCATACGTCTGGTCGCCGCCAGGGGCGACGCGCCGCTCAAGGGACCGGGTTTCGGTTTTCCCGTCCGCTTCAGCTTCGAAGCTACGGACAATCTGGCCGCAGGCTCATGGCAACCCCTTTGGTCCACGGGTGATGCGGACATGACAAATCCGGGATACAATCCCAAGACCTTTCATTTCCCCAAAGCCCGCGGCCGCTATGTCCGTGTCTCCGTCGATAAACTGGACGCACCGGATGCGCTCACCATACCGCGACTTCTCCTTTCCGAAATGGAAGTAATCAACGGTCTCGAAAACATCGCGCTGCACAAACCCGTTTCCACGCCTGACAGTTATGACAGCATCCCGCACGACGCGAAGCGGATCTGGAGCCGGGCCAGCCTGACCGACGGCTATTCGTCCACCGGACGACTCATGCCGGAGCGCGAGTGGGCGCGCAGTCTGTCGCGGCGCTTTGATTTGATCTGCGAGAAAACCAGCCTTGCAGCGGAACGGGCGAAGCTCGTCGATTACTGGCACCGATTGTCCCTGACGGGCGTCTTTACATTGCTCGCCGGAGCCGTCATCGCGTTGTCGTTCTGGCAAATACGTATCCGTCTCGCCAACCGCCGCAATTTGCGGCAACTGCGCGCCAGCATCTCAAGCGACCTCCACGACGAGGTCGGCAGCAACCTCGCCACCATCGCACTGCTTTCCGAACTCGAACCAAATTCAGGCAACCTCGAAGACATCAACCGCCTGTCACGTGAAACCTCTCTAGCCCTGCGTGAGATCGTGGACATCACGCTCGCTCCAAACCGCGCCCGCAAGCCGCTGATCGACAGGCTCCGGGACATCGCCTCGCTCATGCTTCGTGACCACGAGTGGACCTTCGAGGGCACCGAATCACCCAGCTTCGATCTCGAACAGCGCAAGAACCTCGTCTTCTTCTTCAAGGAATCCCTTCACAACGTCATCCGGCACGCCAAAGCGAAACACGTGCGCATTGTTTTCGAAAAAGAGCCTCCGGATTTCAAACTGCTCATCGAGGATGACGGAATGGGCATTCAAAATCCAGCCGCCGACATGATGAACTCCCTCCATACCCTGCGCCAGCGGGCGGAAAGCCTGCGCGGAACTTTAAAAGTCGATTCAGAACCCGGCGGAGGCACCCGTCTTGTTCTCCTCTTCCCCTCACAGTCCCGGAAATGAGCAACCCCGCAGCCACTCCAGTCCACCACGTCTGCCTGATAGAAGATCATCAGGACTACCGGCGCGTGCTCCAGCAGGCCATCAATTCCAGCGATCATCTCAGGTGCGGCTTCTCCTTCCCGTCGATCGAGTCTTTCATCGAGGGTACCGGTCCGCGCAGCCAGATCGACGTGGTGCTGTTGGACCTCGGCCTGCCGGGGATGCATGGAGTGGTGGGGATACCCGTCATCCAGGACCGGTTCCCCAAAGCCAAGGTTCTGGTTCTAACCGTTTATGACAACAAGCCGGTGGTGCTTGAAGCCCTCGCCGCCGGAGCCAGCGGATACCTGCTCAAGGCGGACCGTCTCGACACGATCCTGCGCGGCATCGAAGAGGTGCTCTCGGGTGGAGCGCCGCTAAACAGCCACATCGCAAGGATGATCCTGAACACCTTCAACGCAGTCACACCCGCGACTCCGGAAATCGACCTGACCGACCGAGAGCGGGAAACCCTTTCATTGCTGGTGAAAGGGTACATCAAGAAGGAAATCGCCGACCAACTCGGCGTTTCCTACCACACGGTGGACACCCACGTCCGCAACATCTATGGAAAGCTCCAGGTCCACAACCTTTCAGGTGCCGTCGCCAAGGCCATGCGGCTCGGAATCATCTGAACGCATCCCGTATTGTCGGGATATGGTATTGCTCGCGAAAACCCGGCGATCGAATCATGTTTCCCTCCGTCATGAAGAGCTTCCATTGTTTTCGACTGTTTGCCACCTGTCTCCTGCTTGCCTGCACCCAGCGGGGATTCGCGGGCGAAACCGCGGCACCCTGGTCGTTTTTCGCCTTTGACAACGGCGTGGGACGCGGAGTCTGGCCAGCTTCCAAACAGGCGGAAACCGTCAAGGCGCTGGGTTACGACGGCATCCATTACAACTACACCAACCCGAAGGATTTCGCCACCAAGATATCGGCCTGCAATGCCGCCGGCGTCCCCGTCAAGGCGGTGTACATCTATACCTTCGTGGACAAACCCGGAAAGTCATACGACCCTGGCATCAAGGATGTGATCAAGATGCTCGCAGGCTCGCAGGCGATCATCTGGATGACGCTTCGGGATGGCAAACGCGGGCAGCAGGATCCGGATGCTGCGGCAATCGTCACCGAAATCGCGGGCATGGCGGCGGAATCGGGACTGAAAGTTTCGATCTATCCACACGCCGGATTCTATGTTTCCACCGCCGAGGATGCCGTGCGCATCGCCAAAATCGTCAATCTTCCCAACGTGGGGGTCACCATCAATCTCTGCCACGAACTGTTCGCAGGCAACGGCGGACGTCTTGCGGAAGTGGTGAAGACGGCGTCGCCCTATCTGAATCTCGTTTCCATCAACGGCGCGTCTCCCATCCCAGACAAGGGACCCAAGGCATGGGATACCCTGCCTCTTGGCACGGGGACATTCGACACCGAGTCCTTTCTTCGTCTCCTACACGACAATGGCTATCGCGGGCCCATCGGGCATCAGTTCTTTGGTGTGAAGGGCGCGGACATGGACAAGCTGACAAGCGCGATCCAATCATGGAAGCAGATCAAACCCCAGATCCTTGGCACGGATCCGGCCAGATCTTCACACTGAGGCCATCCCCGTAATCCACTGCTTTTGCCAGCGGCTCCAACGGCTCTTCCCCCCAAGCCAAGCTTCAGCATTCTAGTGGTGGATGTGATTTCCTTGGCATTCCCGTCCCGCTGAAGCCACCGACGACGGTGGAACATGGGCATCAAACGCACGCCCCGGCCGAAGCAGCCGAAAAATCCCGCATACACGGGATGATTTACAGGAACGACGCGGTGTATCTTTTCAAAAGCAGGAACGAGCACCATCCGGTTGTGTTCTTCAGACTACCGCTGCAAACCCGGCAGCAAAATCCATTTTGAAACCCCATGAAACAACGCAGAAACCCATTCGTCGCCATTTCCCTGGCGCTTGCTTCCGCCACCAGCCTTCATGCCACCACCTTTTATTGGGATGGCACTGATACCACCGCCAATGCGGACGGTGGAGCGGGCACTTGGGATACCATCGCTACCAACTGGGACTCCGCGGCCACAGCAGGCAGCGCTGTCCCTTGGCCATCCTCCGGCACGGATAACGACGCCGTCTTTGCTGGCACCGCAGGAACCGTCACTATCGCTACCGGTGGAGTGACTGCCAATGACCTGACTTTCAGTATGACCAATTACACCATTGGGGGCGCTGGTCTGACTCTCAACGGAACTCTGCCTGTGTTCAGCGTGACTGGCACAGCGACCATCAACTCATCGATCACGAGTGCGGTAGCGGGTGGATTCAGCAAAACAGGCTCTGGAACCCTTATACTTGGAGGCGCAAACACATTTGCCGCAAGTACCACCCTCGCATACGGTACAAGTGCGTCCGCCTCCGGGGGGATTCGGCTGGCGAATAGTAGCGCCCTCAGCGGAATCACAGTCATTAACGGAGTACCTGCCTCCGGAGCATCTCTTGAAGCCCGGATAGATCTGACTGGCGGCATCACAGTGACCGGCACCGAACTGCGTATTGGAGGTCGGGCGAACGCGCAGACCACTGGAGTCGGCCTTGTCAATGTTTCAAGCGATAACGCATGGACCGGAGCTGTTCGAATCTTTAGTACGGGTGGCGGGCATGCAATCCGTTCCGATTCCGGCACGCTCACGATCAGTGGAGCCGTCAACAGCAACATCGGTGCCCGCACTTGGGAAATCGGAGGCGTTGGAAATGTGACCATCACAGGGGCCGTGACCACTGCGGTAGCCATCACCAAATTCGGTGCCGGAACACTCACCCTTTCAGGATCAGGAAACACCTATACCGGAGACACCAAATCGGGTGCGGGTTCGTTGGTGATCAATCACGCGAGCGCTCTTAGCGGTTCCGCACTCGATATGGCAACTGCTGACACCGGAACAGTAAGTTTCGGCCCTACCATTACCGCGGCGACTCTGGGCAGTTTGAAAGGCTCCCGGAACTTGTCACTACTGAACACCGCAGCGACTCCAGCAGCAGTTACCCTCACGGTGGGGGCAAACAATGCGACCAATACTTATACCGGACAGTTCTCCGGATCAGGCCATCTTTACAAAACCGGATCAGGCACTGAGACCCTTGATCCGGGCGCGGTGTCCATCAGCATCGGCTCCCTCAGCGCCAATGGTGGAAGCTTGACCCTGAAGTCCGGAACTTTCACCAACACCGCCAAGGACCCGCTTGCATCCCTATCTGCATACAATGTGGGCGCAGGTGCGCGTGGAGGCACGCTGACGATTGATGGGGCCACCCTCAATGTTGGAAGCGGAAACAACCTCAAAATTGGCGCCATCACCAGCGGTAATCTCAGCATCCTGAGCGGCACAGTCACCAGCAATGACATGGTGATCGGGCACAACGCGGTTGGCGTAGCGACCCAAAGTGGCGGAACAGTGACCGTGACCAATATTTATCACCAGGACGGTGCAACCGGAAACAGTTATACCCTCTCGGGTGGCAGCTTGACCGCAAAGAGGATTTTCAACACTACGACCACCGCTGTTGATTTCACCCTCAACTTGAATGGCGGAACCCTCAAGTCCGCGGCCAGCACCACCAACCTCATCGATAACCAGAACACCGGAAACCAGATCACCGTCTTGCTGGGAGCGGGAAACACCATTATCGACACGACGACTTCCAGCGCATCCATCGTTCGACCCATGGGTGACATGCCATCCGTTGCAGGTACTTTCACCAAGGCCGGCAATAACAGCCTTACACTCACAGGCGCCAACACATACTCAGGCGGCACAACGGTGAACCAAGGCACCCTCACCGTCGGCACCGGAGGCACCCTCGGAGCCACCACTGGCGCACTCGCTGTCAACAACACGAACACCGCCGCGGGAACCGCCGCCGTCCTCAATCTCGCAACCGCCGTGGACACCACGGTCGGCACCCTCAGCGGCTCCATTGCCACCCCGAGCAGCGGCACCAATAGTGCCACCATCAACACCCAAACGGCTCGAAATTTCACCGTCAATCAAACCGCCGCAGGAACCTATGCTGGCGTGATCGCTGGCGCAGGCAGCGTCACTCTCGGCAGTTTAAGCACCAATACGCTGACTTTCACCGGTGCCAACACTTACTCAGGCGGAACGATCATAAACCAAGGCACCCTCACCGTCGGCACCGGAGGCGCCCTCGGTGCCACTACTGGCGCACTCGCTGTCAACAACACGAACACCTCCGCCGGAACTGCCGCCGTCCTCAATCTCGCAACCGCCGTGGACACCACGGTCGGCACCCTCAGCGGCTCCATTGCCACTCCGAGCAGCGGCACCAACACCGCCACCATCAACACCCAAACGGCTCAAAATTTTACGGTGAATCAAACCGCCGCAGGAACCTATGCTGGCGTGATCGCTGGCGCTGGCAGCTTCACCCTCGGCAGTCTGAGCACCAACACGCTGACTCTCTCCGGCCCCAACACCTACTCAGGTAATACGGTGATCAGCAATGGCACTCTGGCCACTGGTGTGGCTGCGGCTATTCCCTTTGGAGCAGCCAAGGGCAATGTGATCTTGGATGGCGGTGGAACTTCCGCCGGCGTGCTGGATCTCGCGGGACTCAACATCTCCATCAATGGACTCTCGGGTTTGACGGGGGTCGTTCTGGGGAAAGTGGTAAACAATATATCCGCCTCCGCAGCCGTTCTGAGTGTTGGAAACAATGACGCGACCTCAAGCTTCGCCGGCATCCTCGCAAACAACTCATCGGGCACAGGGACCCTCGGCTTGATCAAGACGGGCTCGGGCACACTGACCCTTTCTGGCGCAAACACCTACACCGATGCCACCTCCGTCACGGCGGGCACCCTGGCCCTCGTCGGAGGCAGCCAGACATCCCCCATTACCGTGAACAGCGGCGCGGCTCTGGGATTCACCCTCGGCTCTCCCACCACATCTACCAGCACGGTCACATTCAGCGGCGCGACCGCCAAGGTCACAGTCACCGGCACACCTGCCGCAGCCACCTTGATGACGGCCAGTAACATCACCGGCACGCCGGTGCTGGATCCTGCTATCCCCGGTTACGAACTCGCAATCGAAAGTGGCGGCACTCAGCTCAATCTCAAAGCAAGTGCTCCGGCCCACCCTTTCAACACATGGGCCACCACCACCAACGGCCTGTCCGGAGCGAATGCCGCCGCCGGTGCCGACCCCGACAACGACGGCATCAATAACGCCATCGAGTTCGTCATCGGCGGCCAGCCGAACCCCGCCAATGCAAACTCGATGTCCAGCGCGCTTCTCCCGACTTCCACTCTTGATTCTTCCAACCTCATCTTCACATACCGCCGCACCGATCTCTCGATGACCGAACCCGGCATTGGAATCAACGTCGAGTATGGATCGGACCTGAACGGATGGCATACGGCTGTGAACGGAACCGGCGGCGTTGCGATCACGGTAACCAATGATGGCTTCGACACCGGAGTGGACAAGGTAGAGGTATCGATTCCCCGCTCGCTGGCTGTAGGATTTTCGCTCTTCGCCCGCCTCAATGTTGTCATTCCCTGATCTCCGAAACCGCAAGCACCGCACGTCATGAAAAAGCATCCAAAACACCGCGAAGGTTTCACTCTGACAGAATTACTGGTTGTCATCAGCATCATCATCGTTCTTGCGGTTTTGATTGTTGCCATTGTCGGGCGCGCCAGGGAAGGCGCCCGCAAAAGCGCGAGCTCCAACAACTTGAGGCAGATCGGAGTAGCCGTCGCTTCATTTGTAGCGGAGAACAATGGATATCTTCCCGCCTCACGCAGCTCGATGGGCGTTTACTGGCCCCAGATTGTCTGGCCATATGCCGAGTCACTGGACATCTACATGCTTCCCATGTCGCCCAAACGTCCCATGGATTCAAAGATGAACGATGGCGAGGGCTATTTCCCGATGACGGACAACGCGGCGATGAATCCCCAGAAGCAGCCGATCCGTTGGAACTATGTCATCAACGGAGGAGCTCCGAAGCTTCCGTTCGCGGAACTGGCGGACGATGGCAAGCCGCTTCCCGGCATCGGCAACGGGCTTTCGCGACCATACAACCAGATCACTGATCCCGCCCGCACTTTGATGATGGCCGAAGGAACCTCCTGGTGGCTCAATGCGGAGGCCAAACCGGGAAGCAGCCGCATCCGGACCTGGTCCAACGGCACCGCGAACATCCTTTGGTGTGACGGCTCCCTGCAGCTACTCAATCCCAAAACGGATCTGCGTCCCGAGCATTTCTGGGCGAAGAAGTAGGCGGATGATTCCGCAAGATGAAATACAAATTCAAGTGTCCAGTGAATTCAGGACTGCTCGTGATTGCAATCCGCCGGGCCCGCCGCAGCTTCGTTGACCCTCACCGCCACATCTCACAGGCGTGTGCCGCGAAACCGGCACCGAACGCGGTGAGCCAGAGACGGCGGTCACTTTCCAACGACTTGTCCAACCTGCGCTCCAAAGCGAAAAGCACCGCCGGACTGCTGATATTGCCGTGATCCCTCAGCACCTCGCGCGTTTCTGTTAGTTCGAACGGCAGCGCGGCTTCCAGCGCATCGATCACATCGCGTCCGCCAGAGTGGGCGATGACCTGGTCCGGCTCGCCGCCGCGCAGAGCGAACAACTCCGCCACCGCCACCGCCGCCAGACCGGGAACGGCGCGGTGCAGTTGGTTCTTGAGTTTGCCCTGCGAGTTCACGAATCGGATCTTCTCGCGCTCCTCCGGCCGGTGCGTGGTTGTGAAACCACCGGCCTGCCAGTCGCCCTTGCCGCCCTTGTCGGTCCAGATCGCCGCAGCGGCGCCGTCGCCGAAAAGGCACAGGCTGATAAGCACGCCCGGATCATCGTTCATGTAAAACGCGGCGGAACAAACTTCGACCGCCACCGTGGCGACGACCGATCCGGGATTGGCTGATAGAAATCCCTGTGCCGCCCGCATCATCGGGATCGCCGCGCCGCAACCCAGCCCCACCAGATCCGCGAGATAGACATCCGGACGCAGCCCTATCCTCTCCGCGATGTGGCTGCTCACTCCGGGACAGAGGTAGCCGGTGCAGGTGCAGACAAACAAGGCGTCGATCTTCGAAGGAGCGATGCCGCCCTTCACCAGCGCACGGGACAGGGCGTCCGCCGAAAGCGGCGGCGCTTCACGTTCGAAGCCTTCGTTGAGCTCCTGTGCACCTCGTTGGAAAACCGCCGCGATGCCGTCCAGCGCGAAGTTCCTGCGCTCGATTCCCGAGGTGCCGTTGGACAGGACTTTTTCGACCAGCGAGGCGGATCTGGGTTTCAGCGACTCCAGCAGGCCCTTGCCCTGGAAAGCCCACCAGCATTCATCCTGTGAGTATGAGCGTGGCGGAACGGCGGTGGCGAGCGAGCGGAGAAACATGGAGATCAGATCTAACGGACAAGCGAGAGCATGGGTTTGAACGGCAGCAGACGCGCGTTCGAGAGGGACTGGAGGAACGAGCGTCCGGCGGGGTTGAAAAGGATACCGTGCAGAACCCGGGCCACCGCAAGCCGCCACCGGAAGTTTCTAACAAGCGAGGCGCGCACGCGGTTCACCGCCGCCTGCCAGGCAAGGTCGCCATCGGCCCATGCCACGAGCGGATCGCTGCCGGCTTGCGCGGCCTGGAACGCCATCGACATCCCGTTGCCCGTGAATGGCGGGATCATGCTTTCCGAATCACCGAGACACAACAGACCCGGGATGGAGGGCTGTCTTCCCAGCTCGAATCCCGCAACCGCCGAGAACGAACCGTCACGCCACTCGGCGTGCCGCAGGGCTGCCGCAAGCTCGCTGCTGCCTCCGGCATCCAGATAAGCCGGTAGCAGTTCCGCGCCTTTTTCTGTTAGAGAATGGTCGGTGCGGAAAAGTCCACAGATGTTCACCCATCCGTCCTCCACACCAGACAAGCCGGCATAACCGTTTGTTCCGGCATGCATCTCAAGATCGGCATTCATGCGCAGGCCTCGCACATGTGCCTTCAAGCCGATCCACGGCCCCGGGCGCGGTCTTCTGCCCGCTGTCCAGACCAGGCCGTCCGCAGGTTCGGGCCGGGCGCGCGTTCCGGTTTTCACCACGCCGCCGAGATACTCCACGCGGTTCTTCAGCCGCTCGTCCAGAACGAAGCGGGAGATTCCCATCGCGGCTACCGGCATCGTGTCCCGGTGCATCACCCGTCCTCGTTCATGCCAGCAAAGCGTGTGGTGCCGCCTTGCATCCTGAAACAGATCCTTGATGCCGAGCTCCTCCAACGTTTCATCAGAAACACCGGATATGAATTCACCGCAGACACGGTGTCGTGGATAACACCCGGCCTCCAGCACGGTCACGCCCACGCCGCGCTGGAGCAGCGAAACAGCGAGCGACAATCCCGCCAGCCCGCCTCCCGCAATGGTGATTTCCTTGTTCAAGCGCGCCACCCTAGCACGCGTCTCGCGCCGCGCCATGTGGAAGTTTCCTCGATCCGCCAGATCCTGCGGTCCAAACCAAGCATGTCCGACAGCTCGCCAACCCCGAAGCCGCCACGGATGCTCACATGCATGTCATGGCGCGTCACCCGGTTGATTACCGGCCACATCAAGACACCAAGCACATGTGGCAGCAGCCCGCGGTCCGGTTCATTGAATACCAGGACCTCGAAACCGTCGCACAAGCGTCCCAGGATGTGGAGTTCCTCGCCCTCGAAGTGATGCAGGAAGAGATTCGCCACCAACACTCCTCCTGTGAGCGGCGGGCAGTTTGTTAGAAGATCACCCTGAAGCCAGTCCACACGTTTTTCCAGCCCAGCCGGCCGTGGCGCCAGATCGCAGGCGCTCACCGGCGCGTCCGGGTGCATCCGTGCGAGCGCGCCCGCCAGTTCGCCTTCGCCCGCACCGAGCTCGACGATGCCTTTTGCGGCGGCCTGTGGAAACCGGCGCAGCGCGCGCGTGATCCAGCGTTCGTTGCCCATCAGAAAATTGATCCTCCTCAGGTCCGCCCGGCTGCGAAGCGCTTCGGGATCATCGGCAGACAGATGGTCCAGGATTTCGGGTTTCACCACGCGCTTGCTCATGCGGACGACACTGGTTCCCGCCGCGTTTTCTGGGAAGAAGCAAGTGCGCCGGAAGGGTGATTGACCGTTCGCGCGCGCATGCCATGTTAGGAGCCATGAAACGATCCGGATTTCTGAAACTCGCCGCCTTCATTCTCACCTCCGCCACATTCGGCACCCTGCACGCCGAGACCGTTCCGCACGATTTCTCCAAATGGGAAAAGGAGATCGCCGCATTTGAAAAGGCGGACGCCTCCAATCCTCCGCCAAAGGGCGTGGTGATTTTCACCGGAGCTTCCTCCATCCGCATGTGGACGACTCTTGCCGCGGATTTCCCGAAGACCAAGCTCATCAATCGTGGCTTCGGCGGCTGCGAGATCGAGGACGTCACCCATTTCGCCGAACGCATCCTCATCCCCCACCAACCGCGTGCGATCTACCTGCGCGCCGGAGGAAACGATCTCTGGCATGGAAAAACTCCCGAGCAGGTCTTCGAGGACTTCAAGCAGTTCGTCAGCACCGTGCATGCGAAGCTTCCTGACACCGACATCATTTTCATTTCACAAAGCCCGAGCAATTCCCGTTGGAAGCAGGTAGAGAAGGAAAAAGCCCTCAACCAGCTCATCGCGGATCACATCAAGGGCAAGCCTCACCTGCGTTACATCGACACCTTTGACATGCCGCTCGGTGCGGACGGCAGGCCGCGGCCCGAGTTGTACATCGCCGACCAACTCCACTTCAACGCCGGGGGCTACAAGCTCCTGGCCGAGCGGGTCCGGCCGGATCTTGAAAAATGAGAAACATCACGCCCGTTTAAAATCGCACGAGTGAATTTGAGAAAAACCGTTTGGGATCGCACGGAATGATGTGCTACACTCCGCCCATGCGAATCGACCTCAAGCGGGACGTGGTGAGTCTGACGGACTTCGCGCGCAATACCAAACAACACGCGAAAGAGCTGGAACTTGGCGGACGCGCGCGAATCCTGACACAGAACGGAAAAGCCTCGGTGGTGGTGCTGTCGCTGGATGCGTTTGAAAAAATGGCCGGGGATGCCGAGGAGCATCGCATGGATCTCAGGCTGCGCGAGGCGTTGGAAAACCATGTGAAGGGAGATCGTGGCGCTCCCGTGAAAACGGTGATGGGCAGGCTGCGCAAGCGTGCCGCAAAACGACGCCCCTCTCCGTGATGATCCACGAACTGCGGATTTCGGCGGAAGCGGAGCGCTGCATCGAAGAGCAGCTCCAATGGTATGAGGCGTCCGACGGAAATGGTGAGCCGGAGCTTGCCGACCGCTGGATGAATCTGCTGGAAGCAGCCCTGGACACGCTGACACGGCACCCGGAAAGACACGGATTCGCGCCCGAAAACGGACGCTGGATGCCGGCGATTTCCATCCGCCAGATGCGCTTCAAACCTTGGAGGACTTCATCGGCGCGGAGAATCCTTTACGTGATCGACGACAGGACAGGGTTGGTCACAATTTTGCAGATCAGGCATGAGAGACGACCCCATCTTCCGGGAAGTGGGCAATAGCAACGCGAGAACGGGAGTGTTTGCGGGAGCCAGGAACAACAGATCTTCCATTTGCGGGCCTCATGATTCGGAATGGGATTGTGAAGGCGGCATCTTGCTGCGATGAAAGTCACATGCGTATCCCACAGTCATATCCCGCCAGATGCGTGATAGCCGCGTTGTCCGGTGTGATCCATGCCCAGGCTTTTCCTTCGCTTGGCTGGCGCTGGCTGGTGGTTCCGGGTCTGTTAGGATTGCTGGTGGCTTTGCAAGGCCAACAGGGCACACGCGCACGGACCATCGGCTTCATCCACGGCATATGCGTCTATGCGGCGGGCTTGTTCTGGTTGAACCGGATTTTCGGCGGCATCAGCATTCCGTTGTGGTGCATACTCGGGGCGTTCACCGCCCTGTTTGCGGAAATGCAAAGCCGCGCCGCCAGCCGTGGGATCGTCGGCTGGAAACTCGTGGCGTTCACCACGCTGAACTGGTGCGGCTGGGAGTTCATCCGCGCCGAGTTGTTTCCGCTGAAATTCCCGTGGATGACGGCCGGGCTGGCCGTCGGCCCCAACGCGCTGCTGCCGTGGATTGGTGTGTACGGGGTGAGTGCGGTGGTGACGGCAGGCGTGGTGATGGCCTTCATGTGGAAGTGGAAACCCGCATTGTTGGTTCTCACCGCCATTCTGTTAGCAAAACTCATGTTGCCATGGATCCATCCACCGGAAGATGGAGATCCCGGAGCGGTGAAGGTCGGCGGCCTGCAATTCGAGAACGTTTCGTTGAATGAATTCCTCAAAGGCACCAGACAACTGCCGGCCGATGTCCGCCACGTCGTCTGGCCCGAGTATGCGCTACCGTTCGACCTGCGGAAAAACCAGCGGGACTGGCAGCTCGTGCAGGATCTTTGCCGGGAACGAAACATCACGCTCACACTCGGCACGCAGAACCGGCCCAACGACACCGAATGGCGTAACATCGCGCTCACACTGGACGCCACCGGAGTTCGCGGAGAACACAACAAGGTCCACACGGTGCACTTGTTCGACGATGGCATGGCAGGAACCACGGCGCTGTCGATCCAAACCAGCCATGGAAAAATCGGCACGCCAGTTTGTTTCGATTGCGACTACGAGGGAGTCGTCCGCGAAATGACTGCTGCCGGCGCGGAGATGTTCATCGTTCCCATGATGGACGCCGAATCCTGGTCCGCCCGGCAACACGACCAACATGCGGAGCTTTTCCGGATCCGCGCCTGTGAGAACGGTAGATGGATGTTCGTTTGTGGGACCTCAGGCGTTTCACAAATCATCGATCCCCACGGGAATCTCCATGCCCGGCTCGACGCGCTGAAACAAGGCCCGCTGATCGGCACGATGAAGCGCGAGTCCGGCCTGACGTTTTACACGCGCGTCGGCTGGCTGGTTCCGTGGTTAGGGCTGTGTGCAGCCACCGTTTGCTGGATCGTCATGTTGCTGCCTCCAAAACGACCGCTCCTTGTTGAGTCATCCCCGCCCGCGGCGTCGTAAGATTCCGAAATGAAGCTGCCACTTGCCGAGCGAACCCGTCCGCGCAGCAGTCATTTCCAGGAATATCATGAATTTGCTTCATGAGTGTAACGGAAGCTGCTTTCTTGCCGCTCATGTTTCGCCACAAATCGTTGAAAATTAGCCGTCGGGTATTCGGATTTTCCGCGCTCGGAGTGATGATGTGCCAGGCTCAGGAAACCGTTTCGACCGTCGATTCCGGTCACACGGCATGGATCCTGATGGCCACTGCATTAGTCTTGTTCATGACCATGCCGGGTCTGGCCTTGTTTTACGGCGGGCTGGTGCGGCCCCGGAACGTGCTCTCGGTGATGGCGCAATGCGCGGGTATCGCCTGCATGGCCTCGTTGATGTGGGTGGCGGGCCTTTACAGCCTGGCCTTCAAGGGCGACGGCGGCTGGATCGGTAATCTGGACGCGGCGTTTCTCCACGGCATCACCACTGACACGGTGGCACCGGGCACAAAGCTGCCGGAAACCTTGTTCGTGATGTTCCAGATGACTTTCGCCATCATCACGCCGGGCCTCTACGTCGGCGCGGTGGTGGAGCGCATGAAATTCGGCGCGATCATGTTGTTTTCCGCGCTGTGGCTGCTGTTGGTATACACCCCGGTGACCCACTGGGTGTGGGGAGGAGGCTGGCTGCAGTGCATGGGCATCAAGGATCTGGCGGGCGGCATCGTCGTCCACGCCACGGCGGGTGTCACCGCGCTGGTGCTGGCGATCCTGCTCGGCAAGCGGCGCGGATTTCCAGAGCACCCGCATCCGCCGCACAGCCCGGGCATGGTATTCATCGGCGCTGCCATGTTGTGGGTCGGCTGGTTCGGCTTCAATGCGGGCAGCCAGCTCACGGCCGGCGGTGGCGCGGGCATGACGATGCTCGTGACGCATCTTTCCGCCTGTTCCGCCGCCATGGTCTGGTGCCTGCTGGAACGCATCCGCAACGGCAAGGCCGGACTGATCGGCATGGTGACCGGACTGGTCGCCGGACTCGCCACCATCACCCCCGCCTCGGGCGATGTGGGGCCGCTGGGAGCGATGGTCATCGGCGCGATGGCGGCGGCGGTCTGTTATTTCGCGGTGAGCCTGATCCGTGAGAAACTGCACATCGATGATTCCCTCGACGTCTTCGCGGTCCACGGCGTGGGCGGCATACTTGGCACAGTGCTGCTGACGTTCTTCGGCCAGAGTTCGCTTGGAGGTCTTGGCGCGGTGAAATCCATCGGCACGCAGCTCGGAATCCAGCTCACCGGCCTCGGCGTCACCATCGTCTGGTCCGCCGCCGCTACGGTGGTGATCGCCTTGCTGGTAAAGGCGACGATCGGCCTTCGTGTGACTCCGGAACAGGAATACGAAGGCATGGATCTCTCCGAGCACGGTGAATCCGCCTATCAACTGGAGTCTTGATCCATTCAGGAAAGCCACCATCCGTAAGAGCTCCTCGGAACCGGATGGCGGAAGCATGCATCCGAATCACAAGGACGCATGCTTGCCAGGTAGCCCATCCGTGTCTTGAATCATATCAGTCCCAAAAACCATGGCTCCTCCATATCACATGACTCGCGGTCTGATGGTCTTTGCATTCGCTGCCGTGATGCTGCCTCGAGGTTTCGCTCAAAGTCCGGAGCCCGTGCCTTCCGCCCCTGTCAGCATTGCGGCTCTTAAGGCCAAACAGACTTCAGTCGTGAACAAACTCCGACAACTGGGATTGGCTTTGTTCGAATTCGAGAGGGATTACGACAGTTTCCCGAATGCGGAGACCGCCAAAATGGTGAAAGAGAACATCGGCAAGGAAATCCTTCTGAAAACCGATACCGCCGACGATTGTTTCCGTCAGTTGGTGGACACGGGGTTTATGAATGATGACAAGATTCTGACGATGGAATCGCCCGCCGCCGATGAGCCAAAGCAGGGAGAGCCTGCTGTCGACCCGCGGAAGAAAGTCGCATTCGCTTACAGCTATGGAATGTCGGCCTCGGGCAATCCGGATCGTCCGTTGGCCTTTTACCCGCTCCTGGACGGGAAGACCACGTTCGACCCTACGCCCTTGTGCGGAAAGGCGGTGATCTTGTTTGTGGACCAAAACGTAAGGAGTTTTCCAATCGAAAAAGATGGCCGGGTATTGATTCGCGGCAAAGACATGTTCGATCCCGAGCAACCCTATTGGGGAGGCAAGAAACCGGCAATCAAGTGGCCGGCAAAATGACTGCTTGGGCAGGGAGGTTTCAGACACCATGTGAATTGCAGCTTTTCATCCTGCGGCGTCCCGATAGCATCGGCCACTATGAAAACGAAATGGGGGGCGATTTTCGCCGCCGTGGTTTGGGGTCATGCTTGTCTGGTGGTTTCCGCAGCGGGCCAGGAGGTATCCGAACTGGTAAGTCATCATGATTCCACCACCGGGCTAACCATTCTGCGGGCGAAGGTTTCTCTTCCCGGGCCGGGATACTGGTTCGCGGATCCGGAAAAGAACTCGAACTCTTCGCTGGGCGACGTGTTTGTCACCGATGCCAACCCTGAACAATTCCAACAAGGCGGACGCCGCATGGCCAAGCACGCCGAGCAACAGGAACTCCAGCTAGACCACTGGCCGCTTGCTCGCCTCGAGTGGTCGATCAGCGGGTATTCGAGGGATCATCACGGCAAGCAGCCGGAGTCGCTTGAAAAAATCGGCAAGCTGCTCGACAACGACACGCGCAAGCAACTGGCGGCGAACTACTTTGTATTGAAGGACCTCGCCATCGATCCCAACCAGTTGGCGGAAAAGGCAAAAATCGTAGCGTTTGAGACCAAGCCGCTGCTGGATGACGGCAAGCACTGGGTGTTGCTTTCCAACAGCATGGTCGAGCGGCGCGCGATCGATCCCGCGTTGGCGAAATCCAACGGAGTAACGATCCGTGCAAGACGTGCCGCCGCCGAAACGGGCGGAACGGAGGCAAAAATGGTTGATCATATCATCCATGCCCGGGCGCTCAAAGACGCTCCTGCCGTGGTCACCTTGAAGAATCCAGTGACGGAAAAGACCGCGGAGATCCGGATGGATCCCGCAAAAGCGAAACCCGGTGACCGCGAGGTGTTGTCCGGTTGGGCTACGAGCCGGATGTGGTCCATGCCGCTCACAGATAACAACATGACATCCGCCATTCTTCCGCACTGGTTGCATCAAGCGACGGAACTTTACGGCGCTAGGACCGAAGGCTTTGCCATGTCGGAAACATTTCGATCCAACCGAAGCGGCAACACCACGGGCATCTTCAATGTGTTAGGTGGCCGGGCGGCGATCCAGGAAACGCTGCAGTTGCAGGAGATCCAGGCCAGTCAGGATAAAAAGTCCGGAGCCAAGGAAACGCCGATCAATCAAATCAAGGGAGTGGAGGTGAAATCCCATCCCTTCGAGGAAATGCTTGGCGGCAGACAGGGCGGACACATTCCTCTGGCGGATGTGATTCCCACGGACCGTTTGTTCGCATATTTCCCCAAACCCGCCGGATTGATCTCATGGCTCGATGGCGGGGCGGAGTTTCTTTTCAACACCGGAGCTTCCGCCACCGGCCGCAGTCTGGAATACGGCCTCAGCGAACGCTATATCTCCGCACTCGGCATGGACCGGGACTGGATGAAGCGCCTGCTCGACAGCGGTGCGGTGGAGGAAATCGCGATCATGACTCCCGATCTGTTCCTCATCGATGGCACCGAGGTCACTGCGGTGGCGCGGCTCAAGAATCCCCTGATCGCCGCCGGACTGTTGCAGTTGATCGGCATCAAGGACCTCGACAAACAAGTCACACGCAAAGGTGTGCATGGTGAGACCTCCCACTGGGCGAAACGTGGCGACCTGTTGATCATCAGCACGGATGCTGGAGAACTTGAAAAAGTGCTGAAATTGCAGGCTGCCGGAGGCAAAGGCAGTCTCGGGCAAAGCGCAGAGCTGCGCTACATGTTGACCAAGCTCGCACCGCAGGAGTCCACCCGCGCGTTTGTTTATCTATCAGATCCGTTCATCCGCAGGCTGGTCGGACCGGAAACCAAGATCGCGCAACACCGCCGCGTCCGTGCCCGGAGCGAAATGGAGGCGCTGGCCGCAGGATCGCTGCTCTACCGGCTGGATGGCCATGACAGCGGAACGATGGCGGAACTGTTCGCCAAACACTATGTTTCCAAACCGCTCGTCGCCACCGACGCGATGCTGGATCCGGAGTGCGGCGCGGTTTCCGAAACGTTCGGTCCGCTACCGCGCATGAATTCGCTGCTGGATCTCGGCATCACCCACGCCAGCAAGCTGGAGAGCGAGGCCTACAAGCAGTATCTCGAAAACTACAACAACTACTGGCGCCGTTACTTCGATCCGATCGCGCTCCGTCTCGACCAACCCGATCCCGGCACCTATGAACTCTCGGTATTCATCCTGCCGTTGATCGACAACTCGATCTACAACGGTCTGCGCGCCATCATCGCGGATGGCAAGGATGGAGCGGCGCTGAAAGTGCCGGTGATCGAGCCCGAGCCGGTGGCCATGCTATCGATGAATCTCAGCGAGCAGACGTGGACCGAAACCGGCGGCGAGATGCTCGAGACGTTCATGCGGCAGGTCGGCATCGATGGTGCGATCCTCGACTCGCTGGGGCCAGACGTGCATGTGGCCATTGCGGATGCCGATCCGATTCTCGAACTGGGCAGCGGAGAACTCACGCAGGCATTCGGATCAAGGATGGACAACAGCGAGATGGCCGCGATTCCCGCCATTGTGTCCATGTTCACGCGCCCCACTGCGTTGTGCGTGGGGCTGGGCGATCCGGCCTCTGTGCGCCGCGCGTTGGACGGTTCCGTTGGCCGGAAAACCGGCATCAGCGGCAACGAAATCAGCGGCAGCCTCTACAAAGTCGCGGAGCGGGATGCCTGGATCTATCAGATTCGTTTCTTCGACATGATTTCATTGCGGCTCGGCATCGAGGTGCAGGATCGTTTTCTCGTGATCCGCAACATGCCGCTCACGACGGCCTTCCGCATCACGGGCGTGAAGGAGTCCGATCTGCCGGGAGCGGGGATCTGCCTGAGTCCGCAGGCCTGCCGTTTGCAGTTGCCGGCGTTGTTCGCATCCGCAGCGGAACGCGAACGATCCGCCGCATTCAATGGCATCGCGGATCTGCAACCGTTGCTGCTCACTGGCGCCAAGTCGATCGACGAGGCCGCGGCGAAACACAAGGCGTGGTTCGGTTTCCGCCCACGCCATCCGGGCGGCGGCGAGTGGAACTGGGACGGCCGGGCCATGAGCAGCACCCGCTATGGCAGGCCTTACCAACCAAAACAGCCTGACTACAAAGCGGATGACCGGGATTTCGGGCCCTTGCGCCGGGTGGATGCGGTCGAGGTCGGCATGCGTTTCGAAGAGGACGGTTTGCGCAGCGTGGCGCGCTGGAAACTGCGAACGGTGAAGAAGTGACGGAATATTTCCCCATCATCGTTCTTGGCGAGGCATTCCGCAGCCACCAAGCTGCCGCCCATTACGAATGAGCACCGTTCTGGAGACCATCGATGGCGGCACACGCTATCTTGAAAAACGCGGCATCGAGGACGCACGCCGCAACATGCAGATGCTGGTGGCCCATCAACTCGGCTGCACGCGAATGGATCTCTACCTCCAGTTCGACCGACCGCTGGAAGAGACCGTGCTTGCGCCCTTGCGGGAGTTACTGAAGAAACGCGGCGAGGGCATCCCGCTCCAGCACCTGCTCGGCACGGTCTGGTTTCACAAATACGAATTCAAGACCGACGCCCGTGCGCTCATCCCCCGGCCGGAGACGGAGGAGCTCGCGGAATGGATCCTTGCCTGGCTGCTGCCGGAAAACCAACGCGTGCTCGACATGGGCTGCGGGTCCGGCGTGCTCGGCCTGACACTTGCTGCGGCACGCCCGGCATGGGATGTCACGCTGGCCGACGTGTCGCCGGACGCGCTCGCGCTGGCCATGGAAAACGCGGCCAAGC